>NZ_DATIND010000085.1 GCF_035474595.1 Longimicrobium sp. | reverse complement strand
CCCAGGGCGAACACCTCCAACCCGCCGCCCAGGAAGAAGTAGACCGCGCCGAACAGTGCCGCCGCCTCGCCCATGGCCGACCCGATCAGCGCCATCGTGCCGCGCTTCTCCACCGCCGCGCGCCGCCGCACGCCGCGGAGAACGAAGATCCCCGCCATCATCGCCACGCACATCGCCAGACCGACCATGCGCAGCGCGCGGAGGTCCGCGCCCTCGCGCACCGGCTCCGGCGGCGCGCTCTGGTGCACGTACGCCGCGATCCCCACGAACAGCAGCAGCCCCGTCAGCATCGCGAACCGCACGATCCGCAGCGACGTGGGCGAGACGTTGGTGGCGTTGGTCGGGTAGGCCATGGGAGAGAGACGCGGGTGCGGGATGGACCAGCGGGGTCAGCGGAAAGCGATGCCGGGGATCCCGGACACGGAGCGATGCGCTCCGCGCCCGGTGCGCGGCGGGCCGAATGCCCGGCCCCGTTCTCCCGCGGGTGGACGCATGACCGGTCCGCGGAACCCTGACGGTGGACGCGTCCTCAATCGTCCGGCGCGATCATGTCCAGGCCGATGATGTCCACCAGCACGTCGCGGGGCTTGGAGCCGTCGGGCGGCCCCAGCACCCCGGCGAAGTGCAGCTGGTCGATCACCCGCGCCGCGCGCCCGTAGCCGATGCGCAGCCGCCGCTGCAGCAGCGAGGTGGAGCCGCCCTGGTGCTGCACGCAGAGCATGGCGGCCTCGCGGAACAGCTTGTCGCGGTCGGCCGGGTCGTCGCCCGCCTCCAGCTCCTCGCCGTCGCCCTCGTGCGCGCGGACCACTTCCAGGATGTCCTCCTCGCGCGCGTCGGCCGCAGCCAGCCCCGCGGCCACGGCCGCCTCTTCGCGCAGGCGCCTGGCCTCGCGGTACCAGTCCATCAGCCGCTCGGTGTCGTCGGTGGACAGGAAGGCGCCCTGCACGCGCACCGGCTCGTTGCTGGCGGGCGGCAGCATCAGCATGTCGCCGTTGCCCAGCAGCGCGTCGGCGCCGTTCTGGTCCAGGATGGTGCGGCTGTCCACCTTCGACGAGACGCGGAAGGCGATGCGGCTGGGGAAGTTGGCCTTGATCAGGCCGGTGATCACGTTCACCGAGGGGCGCTGCGTGGCCAGGATCAGGTGGATGCCGATGGCCCGCGCCTTCTGCGCCAGCAGCGCCAGCGGCTTCTCCACCTCGCCCTGCACCGTCATCATCAGGTCCGCCAGCTCGTCGATGATGACCACGATGTACGGCAGCCGCCCGCCGCGATAGATCCACCGGTCGGGATCGCCCTCCTCGCCGTCGGGCTCGGGCGAGCGCATCATCTGCCCCGAATCGACCCGCTGGTTGAAGTCGTTCAGGTTGCGGACGCCGTTGGCCGACAGGAGCTGGTAGCGGCGCTCCATCTCGATCACCGCCCACTTCAGGACGGCCGCGGCATCGTTGTTGTCGGTGACGACGGGGTGACGGAGATGGGGGAGGTCGTTGTACATGCTGAGCTCCACCATCTTCGGATCGACCATCAGGAACCGCAGCGTCTGCGGCGTGTGGCGGTAGATCAGCGAGGTGATGATGGTGTTCACGCACACCGACTTTCCCGAGCCCGTGGCGCCGGCGATGAGCAGGTGCGGCATGCGCGCAAGATCCGCGACGAGCGGCCTGCCGCCGATGTCCTTGCCCAGCGCCAGCGGGAGCGCCGCCTTGCTGGTGCGGAACTGCTGGCTCTCGATGACCTCGCGGAAGAAGACCATCTCCGGCGCGGGGTTCGGCACCTCGACGCCCACCGCGCCCTTCCCCGGGATGGGCGCCACGATCCGGACAGACGGCGCGCGGAGCGCCAGCGCCAGGTCGGCCTCGAGGTTGGCGATGCGGGCCACCTTGATCCCCGGCGCGGGCTCCACCTCGAACTGGGTGACCACCGGGCCGGTGGTCATCCCCACCACGCGCCCCTCGATCTTGAAGGTCGCCAGCTTCTCCACCAGCACGACGCCCAGCTGGTCCAGCTGCGCGCGGTTGCGGGCCTCGTCGCGAGGGGGCGCGGCGGTGAGCAGCACGGTGGCGGGAAGGTCGGTGCTGGTGGGGTCGCCCGCCTCGGCCAGGAGGTCGCCCTGCTCGGCGAGGACGGCCTTGCCGCGCTTGGGCTTCAGCGGCCCGGGCGAGGGGATGGTCGCGTCCGGATCCATCGCCGGGAGCGCGGGCGCGCGCGCGGCGACGCCCACCGGCTCGTCGTCCAGCGGCACGTCCATCCAGTCGTCGTCATCGGCCGGCGCGCGGTAGTCCTCCTCGTCCCCATCCTCGAAATCCCCATCGTCCTCTTCCCCGTCGCCAGCGCGGCGGAGGGGGAGCTTGAGGTTGGGGACGGGGATGGCGGAGGCGGCGCGGCGGGTGTGGCCCCACGCGAAGCGGCCGCCCTGCACCGCGCTGCGCAACGGGTTCCAGCCGACCGTGGCCACGCAGAGCGCGGCGAAGAGCGTGGCGAGGACGATGGTGGAGCCGATGCCGCCCATGAGCCCCGCCATTCCGCCGCCGATGGCCGCGCCGGTGGCACCGGTGACGGGGGAGGCCGGGTCCGCGCCGCCCAGGATGGCCACGGCCGCGGGGGCGATGAAGGCGAGGCCGCCGAGGAGGACGGACCAGCGGAGCGCGGGCTCGGTGGGAAGCTTGTCGAACGCCACCAGCCCCCAGATGCCGCAGAGGAGGGGGATGGCGAGCGCGCCCGCGCCCATGCCGCCGACCAGCGTGGCGCGCAGCCACCCGCCGACGGGGCCCACGACGTTGTGGGAGGGGAAGCGGGCGCCCGCCCGGAACCAGTCGAGCGGGAACAGGCTGAGGGCGAGGAGGAGCGCCAGGGCAAGGAGACCGAGCCCCCAGAGCTCGCGCCGCTGCCGATCGTCGAGGGTGAACAGCATCGGGCCGGGATCGCGCCGTTGAGGCTGGTAGCCGCGTTCGGAAGGACGGGCACGCACGCGGAACTAAGGTCCGCGCGGCGCCGGGATTACTGCGTGGGGGCAGTCGGTCAGTTGGACACGAAAGATATGTGCGGAACGAAGATATGCCAAATGTACCGCGAACGCCCTCCGCCCGACACTTCGACGGGAGCGCGAAGGAAGATTCCGATCCCGCGACGGAATTTTGCGATCGCCGCGCCCGGGCGGGCCCTCTCCCTGGCTGGCCCGGCGCGACTCCCGTCGCGCCGCCGGGCCGCCGGTCCCTCCCCCAAAACTGCCTGGGGGAGGGACGGGGATTCACGCGCCCTGCACAATTCAGCTCAACTGCGGACACCAGTGTGCCGGAAGGACCGACAGATGTTGGAAAGCAGTCCCGGAGGGACTTCGTGCTGTTGTTGCCTGCCAATTTTATTGGCGGTGCAATGCCCGCGGCACGCGCCAATGCTCGACTCACCCGAGAACGCACTCCCGCACTCCCGCACTCCCGCACTCCCGCACTTCCGCACTTCCACACTTCCGCACTTCCACACTTCCCTCAGTGCGCCCACCGCCTCCGCTCGACCTTGCAGAACATCTCCACGTCGTCCAGTGCGTCGTCGGCCCAGCCGCTTACGTCGGGGTCGGCCCACAGGGTCATCAGCGCGGGCATCACCCGCTCCACGTGCAGGCGGCCGTGGATGCGGGCCAGGTGGCCCAGCGCGGTGGCGGCGTTGCGGCGCACCCAGATGTCGGGGTGGCGGGCGAAGTCCAGGCAGCGGCGCTCCACGTAGGCCCAGTCGTCCCAGTGCAGCGCCAGCCGCAGCAGGGCAAGCCCGATGTCGCGCCCGCCCGACGCGAACACGGCCTCGGCCTCGTCGCGGTCGATCGTGTCCAGCTCTTCGTAGATGCCGGAAGTCTCGTCCTCTTCGGGCTCGCTCATCGCTCCATTCCCAGCATCTGCAGAAGCGCGGGCGCCACGTCGGTGATGGCGCGGGCGCGCGCGGCCAGCTCGCCGCTCCCCGGCCCCATCGCCAGCACGGGCACGGGGTTCAGGGTGTGCCCGCCCGTGGCGTCCTCCACGTTGCCGTGGTCGCTGCTCACCACCAGCAGCGCGTCGGCCGGCAGCGCGTCGGCCAGGCCGCCCAGGAACGCGTCCACCTTCTCCAGCGCGGCGATGGCACCCTCCATGGCGCCGCGGTGGCCGGCGTGGTCGGTGTCGTAGTGCGCGAACAGCGTCACGTCCGCCCCCGCGGCGATGCGCGCCAGCCGCCGCCCCGCCTCGGCCGCGGTGATGTCGGGGAGCGCGTCGCCGGTGTGCTCGCGCCAGCGCTCGTGCGTGATGGACGACGCGACCGCCTCGCCGCGCGCGAGCTCGGGGAGGTCGCGCGTGAGCACCCCGGCGGCGCGGGCGGCCAGCGGCGGCGCGGCCGGGCGCCGGAAGATCCGCGGGTCCGCGGCGATCGAGGCGACCGGGTAGGCGTTGGCGAACGCCGCCGTCCCCCCGGCTTGCACCGCCCGCGTGAGCAGGTTCTCGGCGGCCAGCAGGTCGCGCAGCCCGGTGGGCACCCACGGCCCGAAGTGGCGCCCGTACTCCACCGCGGTGTTGCGCCCCGTCAGCAGCGCCGTCTGACCCGTCCCGCTCTGCGGCGTTCCGGCCACGCCCATCGTCGCGTCCGCCGCCACCAGCACCATCGCCCCGCCCAGGATCTTTCCGTCCGCGTCCAGGTCGTCCGCGACGGGGAGGCGGCCGCCAAGGAGGCGCCGCAGGCTGGGGAGCCGCGCGCGGGCGAACGGGTTGCGCTCCGCGTCCGCGGGGCCGATGCCGACGCCGTCCAGGAACACGAGCAGCACGCGCGAGGGACGGCTGGGCGGCACGGCGGAGCGGGCTAAAGATACGGACGGCGCGATTCGCGGGGATTCTAGCGCGGGCGGCACGATGGCGACAGGACGCGGCGAGCGGGACATCCTCCATCCGTTCCACCGTCGGCCCGGGTGGCCACCCGGTGCGCGGCATCAGCCTCCGCCCGGCTCGCGGATGCGTACTCGGGATCCGCTACGCCGACGGTGGATTTGTCGGGACGGCGCATTGCGCGCGCGAGTTCAATCACCCATACTCCGGAACGATGGACATTCATGGACGAGAGTGTGGATTGTGTGGCGGAATTCGTGCGTTCACCCTGGGGCACACCTGCGGCTGCTGCCGACCATCTCAAGGAGACGAGCGATGAAGAAGCTGAAGCTGGAAGTCGAGTCGCTGCGCGTGGATTCGTTCGAGCCCGCCCGGACCGAGACCGGCGTGGGGACGGTGCGCGCGCACGCCGGGCCCGAGCTGCCGGGCAACGCGATCGCCCTGGATTCCACGCTGTCGTACCTGCGCCCGTGCTTCTACACCGAGCAGCGCACCTGCACCTGCTGATCCGCGCGGTGCTGCGCACGACGGACGAACCATCCGGACGCAGAAACGCCACCTTCGATGCAGGAAGGTGGCGTTTCGCGTTCGGCTTTGCCCCGCGCTATCGTCAGCGGTGGCGGCGCGTCCTGCGCGTGGCGTGCGTGGTGTGGCGCGCGGGGCGACGGGTGGTGTGCGCGGAGGCGCGGTGCGTCGTCGTCCTGCGCGCGGACGCCCGCGAGCGCGACGAGGCATGCGCCGACGCGCGCGACGCGGTGTGGCGGCGGGCGGCCGCGCGCGCCGCGATGCGGCGGGCCTCGGTGCGGCGCGCGGCCAGGCGCTGCTCGGCGGCGCGGCGCTCCGCGGCGCGGACGCGGGCGATCTCCGCCTGGCGCGCGCGCTCGGCCTCGGCACGGGCCACGGCTTCGGCGTGCAGCGCGGGGAAGGCGCCGGCGAAGGCGTCCTGGTGCCCCTCGGGGATGCGCACCGCGAAGGACTTCTTCCCCGGCGGCGTGACCTTGCGCACCAGGTGCGGATTCAGGCGCGTGACCTCGCGCTCGCTGACGCCGGCCGCCTTGGCCACGGTTTCCAGCTCGGTGCCGCCGGGAACCGCCACGGTGTCGGCGCGCAGCGGCATCCAGCGCTCCACGTCGCCCAGCCCGTACTTCCCCGGCTCCTTGCCGACCAGCGCCGCGGCCACCATCAGCGGCACGTACTCGCGCGTCTCGCGTGGCAGGCGGTGGCGGATGCGCCAGAAGTCGTCGTCGCTCTCGCCACGCCTGCGGCCGGTCTCGGCGGCCAGGGCGCGGCTCACGCGGCCGTCGCCGCCGTTGTAGGCGGCCGCGGCCAGGTACCACGAGCCGAGCTGGTCGTGCAGGTCGCGCAGGTAGCGGAGCGCCGCGTCGGTGCTCTTCTCGGGGTCGCGGCGCTCGTCCACGTACCCGTCCACGCGCAGGCCGTAGCCGCGCGCGGTGGGCGCCATGAACTGCCAGAGGCCCACGGCGTTGGCGTGCGAGCGGGCGTTGGGGTTGAACCCGCTCTCGATCATGGAAAGGTAGACCAGGTCCTCGGGCATCCCGGCCAGGCGCAGCTTGGTGCGGATCATCCCCTCGTAGCGCCCGGAGCGCTTCAGGTAGTCCGCCATCACCTCGCTGCGGCGGCCGGAGAACAGCTCCACGAAGTGGTCCACGGCGTCGTTGCGCGCCACGGGGATGTCCCAGCGGGTGGCGGTGGCGGCCGCGGCCTCGCGGATGAAGCCCAGCGGCTCGCCCGTGCCGTCGTGGCCGAACGAGAGCTGCTTGCCGGTGGCCGCCAGGCCTCCGCCGATGGTGCACCCGACGAGGAGCGCGGCCGGGAACGCCGTCCTGAACTGCATGCTGCCTCCGGATGGATTACTGCAGGCGCGACGCGGATCCCGCGACGGTCGATTCAACCGGGGTGGAACGGGAGTACGACTGGTTTTAAGGGGGATTGAACGCGGCCCAGTGTCCGCCGTTCCTTCGTAACATAAAACGGAACAACGGTTTAGGCAACCGAAGAGATAGGGAACAGGGGAGAGGGGACAGGGAACAGGGACGGCCTGGGCGAGCCGGACACCGGCGCGAACCCGGCTGGTTGGGCTGTCGGAGATGCCCCCGCACCGGCGGCTGAAGCCGCAGCAACAACCACGGGAAGCCTCGCAAACTGCGCGAGGCTGGTCGGCTCGGCAGCCGGTTCCGGGCTCTCCGGAGGACGCTCCCTTTGTGTTCGACTCAGGATAACCCTTCGAGGGGCGGCGTCGCCCGTCCGGTTCGTCCGTCTGTCCCCTGTCCCCTGTGGAAGGAATCGCATCCTGGCGGGTACGCGGGTGGACGGATTGGCCGCCGCGCTGCATTCTGTCATTCCCCACCCTCGTGAACACCACGCCGAGAGCTTCGATGCGCCGAATCGCCCTGCTCGCCAGTCTCCTGCTCGCCCTGCCGGCCGCGTTGGCGGCGCAGCCGCACACCTACACCCGCGCCGACTCGCTGCGCGGCTCCATCGGCCCCGGGCGGGCGTGGTGGGACGCGGCGTTCTACGACCTGCACGTGAAGGTGAGCCCCGCCGACAGCAGCATCAGCGGCTGGAACGGCATCACCTACCGCGTGCTGCAGCCGGGGCGCGAGATGCAGATCGACCTGCAGATGCCGCTGGTGGCCGACAGCATCGTGCAGGACGGCCGCCGCCTGGCCTTCCGCCGCGACGGCAACGCCTTCTTCGTGGCCATGCCCCAGCAGGCGGCGGGGACCACGCGGACGCTGCGCTTCTACTACCACGGCAGGCCGCGCGTGGCCACGCACGCGCCGTGGGACGGGGGATTCGTGTGGGGCGCCGACAGCACGCGCACGCCCTGGATCGCCACGGCGGTGCAGGGGCTGGGCGCCAGCGCGTGGTGGCCCAACAAGGACACCCAGGCGGACGAGCCGGACAGCCAGCGCGTCGCCATCACCGTGCCGCGCGGCATCTCCGACGTGTCCAACGGCCGGCTGCGCTCCACGCGCCAGAACGCGGACGGGACGGCGACGTTCGAGTGGTTCGTCGCCAATCCCATCAACAACTACGACGTGGCGGTGAACGCGGCCGCCTACGCGCACTTCAGCGACAGCTACGCGGGCGAGGGCGGCAACCTGACGCTCGACTTCTGGCCGCTGGCGTACCACGAATCCGTGGCCCGGCGGCAGTTCCAGCAGGTGAAGCCCATGCTGAAGTGCTTCGAGCACTGGTTCGGGCCCTATCCCTGGTACGCCGACGGCTACAAGCTGGTGGAAACGCCGCACCTGGGGATGGAGCACCAGAGCGCGGTGGCGTACGGCAACCACTACCTGAACGGCTACCTGGGGCGCGACCTGTCGCAGACGGGGCTGGGGCTGCAGTGGGACTTCATCATCGTGCACGAGAGCGCGCACGAGTGGTGGGGGAACAACATCACCAGCACCGACCTGGCCGACATGTGGGTGCACGAGTCGTTCGCCAACTACGCCGAGGGGCTGTACACCGAGTGCCAGCAGGGGAAGGAGGCCGGCGCGAAGTACGTGATCGGCACCCGCGCGGCGATCCAGAACGACGAGCCCATCATCCCCGCCTTCGGGGTGAACGCCGAGGGCTCGGGCGACATGTACTACAAGGGCGGCAACCTGCTGCACACCCTCCGGCAGATCGTGGGCGACGACGAGAAGTGGCGGGGGATTTTGCGCGGCCTGAACTCCACCTTCCGCCACCAGACGGTCACGGGGATACAGGTGCGCGAGTACATCAGCCGCCAGTCAGGGATCGACTTCTCCCGCGTCTTCCAGCAGTACCTGGAGACGACGAAGATCCCGGTGCTGGAGTATCAGCTCGGCGGCTCCAGCCTCCGGTATCGCTGGGCCAACGTAGTCCCCGGCTTCGACATGCCGGTGAAGGTGCGGATCACCGGCGACGCGTGGACGATGCTTCGGCCGACGACGGAGTGGCAGACCGCGCCCGCCTCGGCCGGCACCGCCGCGGCCTTCGCCGTGGACCCCAACTTCTACGTCGAAGCGCGCGACCTGAACTCGGCGGCGGCGAAGTAGCAGAGAAGGGCCGTCATGATCGACGTCCTTGACGGTTCGGCAAAGTTTCGGTTATCGTGGCTGGGAGAGTCCTTCATCTGCTAACGGAGATCACCTTGGGCGAGCGCAGCAAGATCGAGTGGACCGATTCCACCTGGAACCCGGTGACCGGCTGCACCAAGGTGTCAGCAGGCTGCGACAACTGCTATGCGCATACGCTCGCCCATGTCCGGCTCGCTTCGGTATACCTCAAGCAGCCGCCCGCGCTGCCGACGCTGGAAAACGAGATCGATCCGTTCGCGGTTCGCCTCTGGCCCTCCCGCCTGAGCGATCCTGCGCGATGGAAGGACCCGCGGATGATCTTCGTGAACAGCATGTCCGACCTGTTCCACGTCGACGTGCCCGACGCGTACGTCCGCCAGATCTTCGAGGTGATGCTGAAGGAGGATCGGCACATCTACCAGGTCCTGACCAAGCGCCCGGCGCGCGCGGTGAGGTGGTTCAAGCTGAACCGGGATCTCTTCCCCGAAGGAGAGATCCCGTCGCACATCTGGATGGGCACGAGCGTGGAGCAGCAGGAAGTCGCCTTTCGCATCGCGCAGCTACGCGGGTTGCCTGCTCAGGTGCGATTCCTCTCCTGTGAGCCGTTGATTGGCGCCCTTGATCTCGATGGGCTGCTGTCAGGAATCCAGTGGGTTATCGCTGGTGGCGAAAGTGGAGCCAACTATCGGCCGATGCAGCCGGCATGGGCGGCGCTGGTCCGCGACCGATGCGAGGCAGCCGGTGTGGCATTCTTCTTCAAGCAGTGGGGCGGGCGCACGTCCAAGGCTGGCGGCCGAATTTTGGAGGACAGGACGTGGGACGGAATGCCAGCGCTACTCAGCCGGCATTCCGCCGACCTCTTGGCGGTCGGATAGAACGGCTGATCCGAACGCACAACCATCCAAGCTACGTCATCTCAGATAAACCCTAACTGGCTTTCTCTCCCTTCCCACTTCGCGAGGTTGTCAGCCACAGGGTGATTTGTTGCGAACAACATCTGGTAAAGCCGGTGATTACCGGCTCGCTTCACCTCGCGCGCACGGCTGACGTGCTTCCACCCGAGACCGCGTAGACCTTGCATGTAAAGGTCTTCAAGTTCCTTCCTGCACCTCTCTCGATCTCGATCGGTCACTCGCCGCTCAACTACGGCCCGCCACTCGTCAGTTCCGTAGAAGCGTGTCAGCGCAGCTGCAGTTGGTTCCAGCTTGACACGATCCCAGGCCATCATCCGGATCACAGCCATGTCAAGCGGGAACAGCAGGTAGAGGTCTACACTTTCGTGACCTTGAGATCTCAGCGCCTTAACAGTTTCCCATGGCAGCTGACCGGGGTTCTCGGGATCAGCAAACACGAACACGTAGGCGCGCGGGTGAATGCGCGCGAGAATCCTCGGAACCGCCTCGTTTGCATCGCCCTGGATCAGCTCGATGCGGTTTTGCGGCACACGGCACCGCCGCGTGGCGCAGAGCTTCTCGATATTCTCCGCGAGTGCCTGCGCGTGCTCAGGAAACAGGTTTACCAACGTTGCATCGGTGAATGCAACGCTCTGTGAGTCCTCCGCGCCGATGCTCAGCGCCCGCAAGGCAGATCCCTCATGGACTCTCCCTTCCTCATCCCTGAAGTACCCTTGTCCGGCAAACAGATCGACGTAGTGTCGTGAGACTTTGGATCGCGTTGCAAGGAGGGCAGGAGGAAGGAAACGGTTCAGGAACTCCAGCTTCTGGAGAGCATGCCGCCCATTTCTGCGCTCCCGCCCTTGTACTCTGACGGGAGGCATTTCAGGAATTTTGAACAGGGATAGCCGATCTCGATCCGTCATGGCATATCTCTCCAGAATATCACAAGCCTGCCATGGTCCGGAAGAATTCGAATAAATTGTGAAATGGTGAGCTAGTCAACGCCCGTTCAGGCTCACTCCTCCGGCGGCCTTCGCTGGGTGGCGATGCGGATGAGGGCGGCCACGCCGATCCAGAAGATGAAGAAGGCGATGGGCCACGCCAGCCAGCTGGGATACAGGAAGCCGACGGCGGAGACGAGGAAGAGGAGCATCGCCACGATGAGGATCCACCCGATGTCCTCGGCGCCGATCAGGCGCTCGCCGATCAGGGCGCGGACCAGCACCGAGCCCGCGCGCGCCAGGCGCCCCATCAACCGACCCAACTCCGTTCCGCGGTAGGAGCGCGCGCGGGCCTCGCGGGCCTTCTTGCGGCCGGGCTTGTGCTCGTCGTGCGGGTCCTCCACCAGCACGCGCTCGGCCGAGCGGCGGTCGCGGTACGGCGAGCGGGAGACGCGCGAGCTCAGCAGCTTGATCTCCACCGAGCTGGCCAGGTCGGTCTCGAACAGCGCCTCCATCTCCGCCGCGAAGTGGCGATCCGTCACCGCCACATCCAGCTCCCAGTTCCCCAGCAGCGACGCCAGGTTCTGGTTGCTGCTCCCCACCCGCGACCACACGCCGTCGGCCACGGCCGTCTTGGCGTGGATCATGGGCCCCTCCCACTCGAAGATCCGCACCCCCGCCTCCAGCAGCGGACGGTACCCCGCGCGGCTCATCCCCCCCACGATGGGCCAGTTGTTGAACGCGGGGAGGAGCACCCGCACGTCCACCCCGTCGCGCGCGGCCGACGCGAGTGCTTCCGCCATCGCGGGGGGGACGAGGAAGTACGGATCGGTGATCCACAGCCGCTGCTCCACCGCCAGCGTCAGGAACTGCGACAGGCGGTAGATGCGCGACTTCGCCGGAACCCCCTCCACCACGCGCACGGAAACGTCGCCCGCGGGCTTGATGCGCCCGGGGTCGGGAACCTCGTCGGCCGGGAGCGGGCGGCCGGCGCGGGCCCAGGTGCGCGAGAAGGTGAGGTCGAGCGCGGCGGCCACGGGGCCGCGGAACTCGGCGCCGGTGTCGCGCCACGCGGGAATGCCGCGCTCCGGGTCGCCCGCCCACTCGTCGCCGATGCACATCCCCGCCACCGAGGCCCATCCGCCGTCCACCGCCACGATCTTGCGGTGGTCGCGGCGCAGGAAGCCGAGCGGGTTGGTGGCGCGCGGCGGCTGGAAGAAGCGGATCTCCACCCCCGCGTCGCGGAAGGGCTTGAAGAAGCGCCGCGGCGTGGCCCAGCACCCCATCCAGTCGAACAGCGCCCGCACCTTCACCCCGTCGCGCGCGCGGTCGCACAGCGCCTCGCGGAAGCGCAGCCCCGTGCGGTCGTTGCGGATGATGTAGTTCTCCAGGTGGATCCACTCGCGGGCGCCCTCGATGGCCGCCAGCCACGCGGGGAACGCCTGGGGGCCGTCCACCAGCAGCCGCGCCGTGTTCCCGCGCACCTGCGGCCCGTCCGACGCCCGCTCCATGGCGCGCTCGGCGTAGCGCACCAGCGTCCGCACCGCCACCGAGTTCCCCTGCGGCGGCGGCATGCGGTGGTGCACGTACACGGGCGACGACGGCGGGGGGACGGTCTCGCTCACGACCTCGGGAAGGTGCGGGAGTGCGGAAGTGCGGGAGTGCGCTGCCGGTACGGGCAGGCGCGCGGCGCTTTCCGAATATGGAAACGAACGGATGGAGAGGGAAGCAACGTCCGCGCCGCAGGTGCTACGCGCCCGGCACGCGGCGCAGCGTGGACAGCGCCTGGCCGGCGTAGCCGCCGCCGAAGAGGGTGACGTGGACGAGGAGATAGTAGAGCTGGTAGATGCCGCGCCGTGCCTCGCGATAGCCGGGGCGCAGCGGCCAAGCCTCCTCGTACGCGGCGTGGAAGGCGGCATCGAAGCCGCCGAACAGCTCCGTCATCGCCAGGTCGGCTTCGCGGTGGCCGCGATACACCGCGGGGTCGATGAGCGCCGGATCGCCCGCCGCGGAAAGGACGTTGCCGCCCCACAGGTCGCCGTGCAGCAGCGACGGGCCGTCTTCCTCCGCCTCCGCCAGCAGCGCGGGGAGGCGGTCGAAGAGGCGGTCCCACTCGCGGCGCGGGCCGGTGTCGCGGCCGGCATCCGCGGCTTGGCGGAACTGGGGGACGAGACGGCGGTCGCGCCAGAACCCGGACCACGACGCGGCCGGCGCGTTCTCCTGCGGGAGCGAGCCGATCCAGTTCGGCGCCTCCCATCCCCATCCGCCGGGGGATCTCGCGCGATGGAGCGCCGCCAGCCCGCGCCCCAGCCGCTCGCCGAAGCCGCGGCCGCGCGGGCCCGGCTCCAGCCACTCCAGCGCGATCCACGCGTCGCCGATGGCGAGCACGGCGGGGATGCGGAGCGCGTCGCCCGCGGCGGCGCGGAGGGCGCGCAGGCCGTCCGCCTCCGCGGCGAACATCCCGGCAGGGGCTTCGGGATGATGCTTCAGGAAGACGGGGCCGTCCGCCGTCTCCAGGC
Organism: Longimicrobium sp.; assembly: GCF_035474595.1. Lineage (NCBI taxonomy): Bacteria > Pseudomonadati > Gemmatimonadota > Longimicrobiia > Longimicrobiales > Longimicrobiaceae > Longimicrobium > Longimicrobium sp. Next base: position 65,723 of record NZ_DATIND010000085.1, on the reverse strand, counting down.
GATACGCCTCGCTGATGCACCCGCCACCGACCGGGGTGACGGAGCGAATCGCACCGACCTGCCGCGCGACCGAGGCGCGGACCGCGTCGGGCAGGCTCACCGCAGCCCGCGCTCGGCGGCGATGTGGGCCAGCAACCCCGCGCAGCCGCGCTCCACGATGTCGTGCACGTCCTCGAATCCGCGCGGGCCGCCGTAGTACGGGTCGGGCACGTCGAGCGAGTCCGCGCCCGCCTCGAACTCGCGCAGCTGCCGCACCTCCGCCGTGCCGCCCGCCGACCGGTGCAGCTCGTCCAGCGCGGCGCGGTTGTCGGCGTCCATGGCGATCACGTAGTCGAAGCGCCGCAGGTCCGCGGCGATCACCTTCCGGCTCGCGCCCGCCACCTCGATGCCGCGGCGGCGGGCCGTCTCGGCGCTGCGCCGGTCCGGCGGCGAGCCGCGGTGCCACCCCGACGTCCCCGCCGAGTCGATCTCGAAGCGGTCCGTCCATCCCCGCTCGTCCACCAGGTGCCGGAACACCGCCTCCGCCAGCGGCGACCGACAGATGTTGCCCAGGCACACGAACAGCACGCGGATCGGCTGCCACGTCCCGTCGTCCACCAGCTTCAGCTGATCCATCGTCCTCGTCCGATGTTCATCGCCTCGCGTCCATCCATGTCGCGGGACGCATGCGCAACGTGCAGGCCCGTCATCCGTTTGAGATGATTGAGGAATGCACCATCACTTGTCCAAGCGCGACATCAAACAGGACGTCATCCTGAGTCGAACACCGCCGCTGCGCGCGACCACGATGGATGAAAGGGAGGCGTCCTCCGGAGCCGGAACCAGCTTTCGACCCGAACAGCCTCGCGCAGTTTGCGAGGCTTCCCGTAGTTGTTGCTGCGGCTTCAGCCGCCGGTGAGGGGTGCAGCCCCCGAACTTTCTATTCAGGCCGGCCACGCCGCAACCAGAACCCGCGCAACCGCTTGCAGGCCGAAGGATCTATCGCCGGACCAGCACGTCAGCCGGGGAATCGCCGCGATCGTTCTCGATCTCCCGTCGACCGGCGACGGCCCCCACCTGCGTGAATCGCAGAATCACGTGCTCGGCGAGCATGGATCCTTCGGCCTGCAACGTTCTGCGTGAACGCCGGTTACGGCGTGGGCGGCCTCAGGATGACGTCCTTTTTGCGCTCGCGATTCCAGGCAATTCCATCTCATCGGCAGACGAAAAGGGCGCGCCCGCCAGGCCGGCGGGCGCGCCCCCATCTCCATCTTCCGAAAACGCTTCAGCCGCGATGCATGGGGCGGATGGAGCGCAGGACGAGGCCCACGCCGCCGCAGAGGAGCACGAGCATCATCAGCAGCGCGAACAGCGGCGTATGCTGGAAGTATACGTTCAGGTTGGCGATGACCCCGGCGCCGATGATCACCACGCCGACCAGGATCAGCAGCTTGGCCAGGAGCGACGCCCCGTCGTAGAAGAGCATCCCGATCCCCAGCATCAGCGGGATCAGCGACAGCCCGAAGCCGCTGTAGCCCCAGATCTGCCACGCGCCGCTGGCCACCGTCACACGGCTGGTGAGCAGGTACGCGCCCGCCGCCGCCATCGCCACGCCCACGAAGAAGGTGGCCACACCGCCCTCGGTGCCCCCCGCCCCGCGCCGCTCGTGCGCCGAGATCTGCTCTTCCATCGCCCTATCGCTCCGTCAGGAGAAAATCATCGCGCCGCCGGTCGCCGGCGCGCTCGTCGTCCAAACCAACCCTTCGTCGGCCGGTCCGGCGAGATTCCGCAGACCATTCCGCCACAGGCGCTTACGATACGAACATATGGCGCCCGCCGTTTCACGCGTGCGGTTTCGGCATGGCGGTTGCCCCTGTGTGGCCGAACCTTCTTCGAAAGGACAGCCCCATGCACGGAATCCTCTGGTGGATCCTGGTCGGCCTGATCGCCGGCGTTCTGGCGTCGGTGGTGATGGGCGGGATCGGGTACGGCATCATCGGCGACATCATCGTGGGCATCGTGGGCGCGTTCATCGGCGGCTGGCTGCTGAGCACCCTCGGCGTGGGCACCCCGTTCGGCGGGCTCGCGGGCCAGATCTTCGTCGCCTTCATCGGCGCCATCGTGCTGCTCTTCCTCATCCGCCTGCTCGCGGGCGCGGGACGGCGACGCTATCCCTGATCATCGTCCCGATCCCTCTCCGTCCCTTCTCCCTGGAATGCGGGGGAGGAGGGACGGTGTTGCGTCCCCCCCCCGCGGCCTTACGGCTTGGCTCCGCATTCGGGGCAGAACTTGGCCGACGTGGGGATCTCCGCCTCGCAGCTGCCGCAGGTGCGCGTGAGCGACACGGGCGTGCCGCACTCCGGGCAGAACTTGCCCTTTCCCACCGGCGCGCCGCAGTCCCGGCAGCTTACCACCCGGTCGGTGAGGTCCGCCTGGCTGACGGTGGCCTGCGCGTACGCCTCCTCGCGGGCGCGGTTCAGCTTGGCCTCGCGGCGGATGGCGGAGAGCTCCGCGTCCAGCCGCGGCACGCATACCGTGCACACCCCCTCGTCCTCGTTCCAGCAGTTGTCGCAGTAGTGGTTGGCGCACCGCGCGCAGCGGTGAAAGTGCTCGCGCGCCGCCCCCACCGCCTTGCGCAGCGCCTCGTCGCGCGCCTTGCTCCACCCCGCGCCGCGCAGGTTGCTCACGGCGTTGCGCGCGGTGCCGAAGAACCCGCCGAACAGCCCGTCCGCCGCGCCCAGCAGGCTTTCCGCCGTCCCCGCCGCGTAGCGGTCGAACGGCGAGCGCCACGACTCGTGGCAGTGCTCGCAGTAGAACTCGAACTGGAAGCCGGTGTCGGTGGACAGGTCGTTGTAGTTGTCGCTGAACTGGATCTCGCTCATCGGAACGGACCTCGGGAGGGGAGTGGAGATGGATGGGAGATGCGGATCGCGGCGCGGTGGGGTCGCCACGGAAAGACTTTGGAGAGATGAAGATACAAACGCTCCCCCGCCCCTACAAGTCGGCGGGAGATGGCCCCGGCGGACGCCGCGTATCCATCAGCCGGGATCGCGATGGCCTCGCCGCCAGTCGCGCATGGTGACGGCCCACGACGCCAGCATGTACCACGCGGGAAAGATGAGCGACGCGAGCAGCCACGTCCGCACCGGCGTTACGATGTCGAGCAGCACGAGCACGAGCACCGCGGACCAGAGCGCCGCGCCCACCGTGGTCCCCCGGTTCAGCAGGCCGGGCTGCGAGGGATACAGGTACTTGGCGGGGATGAACGTCAGCACCGCGAGCCCGAGCAGCACCGCGAGCGCCGCGTCCGGCGAGGGGCGGAGATAGTGGAGATAGAGGGCGACGACATTCCAGTACGACGGGAAGCCGCGGAAGTAGCCGTCGTCCGTCTTCGCGTCCGCCTGCGAGAACCCGTACGCGCTGGCGAGCAGGGGGATGAGCAGCCACGGCGCCTGCTCCGGCCGCAGCACGCCGCTGCGCCAGACCAGCAGCAGCGGCAGCGAGGTGTAGGTGTGGAAGTCGGTGATGTCGTCCAGCCGCCGCCCGTCGAAGCCGGGGAGGACGCGCTTCACCTCCACCGCCCGCGCCAGCGCCCCGTCGCTCGCGTCGATGACGGTCGCCACCAGCAGCAGCAGGAACGCCGCGCGCAGGCTCGCCGCGTCGCCGCGCACCAGCAGCACCGCCACCACGCCGGCGATCGCCAGCCCCAGCGCCGTGTAGAAGTGCACGCCCCACGCGAGCAGCGCCCGCGCCCTCACCATCGCCGGATCGAGATCAGGAAGCGCCTCCCCGTTCGGGAGATCGGAAGGTGTGCGGCGACGCCCGGCTGGACGAGCGCAGGGAGATGGCGGGCGGCGGTGCGGCGTCAGGCCGTGCCGTGCCCTGTCAGCTGCCGCCCGCCGATCACGTGCACGTGGAGATGCGCCACCGTCTGCCCGCCGTGCGCGCCGGTGTTGATCACCGTGCGGTAGCCGCTCTCGGCCACGCCCTCGTGCCGCGCCACGTCGCGCGCCGCCAGCAGCAGCGCCCCCGCCAGCTGCCCGTCCCCATCCTCCAGCGCGGCGATGGAATCCACGTGGCGGCGGGGGATGACCAGCACGTGCGTGGGCGCGGCAGGGTTGATGTCGCGGATGGCGATCCAGTCGCCGCCCTCCAGCACGCGCTGCGACGGGATCTCGCCCGCCACGATCCTGCAGAAGATGCAGTCGCTCATCGCTCGTACGCCGGTTTCGGTGTGTCGAATGGTTCGATGCCCGAAAGTGCGGCCCGCGCCGACCCTCCACAAGCCCGCCGGCGCCGCTCAGCTCCGCTCGATGAGCTCGACGCGGTTGCCGAACGGGTCGGAGACGTACGCGCGCTCGCACCCCTCCAGCGGCTCCGCGTCCGCGATCTCGCACCCGGCCGCCCGGCACGCCTCCAGCATCGCCGCGAGCCCGTGCACGCTCAGCGCGGGGTGCGCCTTGCGCGCCGGGCGGAAGTCGTCCTCCACGCCCAGGTGCACCTCCGCCGCGCCGGCGGTGAACCACACGCCGCCGCGCGCCGCGAGCACCGCCGGCTTCGCCGCCTCCGCCATCCCCAGCACGCCGGCGTAGAAGGCGCGCGCCCGCTCCTCGCCGCCGCGCGGCATCGCCAGCTGCACGTGGTCCAGCCCCACGATCCCGCTCATCCGGTCACCTTCTTCATCTTCCGGAAACACGAAGCCCGCCCGCCACGATCGCGTGGAGAGCGGGCAGGAATGCGGCCCGGCAAGCAGCTACCGCTTCAGCTTAGAGCCGGGCGGCGGCGGCAGATACGTGACGCCCTCGGCCGTCAGCCGGCGGCGCATGTCGTCGGAGAGCTCGATGCGCTCGAGGCGAATGGCCGCACCCTCGGGAGAGACGACGACGGACCGGATGCGCGGAGTGTTCTCGGCCGGACGGGGCTCGATCATCTGTATGCCTCGTGTACGTAGGAGGTGATTCCGCTGCACGCATCAACGATAATCTTCTGCAGCTCGTTTGTGAAGAACGTCCGCTCGTTCGAGTCCAGGTACACCACCGCCGCGACCGCACGCCCCGCGCCGGCGACCGGCACCGCCATCCATGCCCGGCGGTCCGGGGCGAGCTGGCGCGCATCCTCCTCCGTGTAGGCATACTCGCGCACCAGCTCGCCCAGGAATTGCTCGTAGTGCTCGTTCTGGCGCGACGCGGCGAACGCAATCTTCTCTCGCACGGCTCTGCCGATCACCCCGGCGCGGATCGAGAACCGCCGCCCGGGGCCGCCTCCATCGCCGCCAAGGTATGGCAGCAGCTGTTCCAGCTCCTCGGCCGCCCGTCCTTTCGCCACCGGCGGGACGATCCGGTGGATGGTGATCCGCAGGCGTCCGTGCTCGTGCGGACCGACGGCGGCTCGCGCGCTGACGAGGCCGTAGAGCACATACAGCGCCCCCAGCAACCCGTCGTAGTCGTCGCGGCGCTTCTGCTCGCGGTCCTGCGCGTGGGCGTGCAGCACCCTCACGATGCTGGCGGCGGCGAGCCAGCCGATCGCCCCGACCAGCAGCCAGCCGAGGGTGCGCTTGCCGGGGTCGCGCAGGTTGATGTACGCGGTAACGCCGGCGGTCACCACCGGCGGCACGATCGCCAGCAGCTCGACCACCGTCTTGCGCTCGTAGAATCGCGGCCGCCGCCGGCCCGGGATCGTCGTCATCAGGGAAAATGAATGGCGGACATGATCCATCGCCCAACGCGGGCGAGAATCATATCCACCGACCCCGATGACCGACAGGCGCACAAAGTGAGCGCAAATCGATCCTACTCCGCCACCGCGGGGACGCCTGGTTCAGGCGCGTCCCCGCCCCGGGCTCAGTCGCGCGCGCCGGGCGGGAGCGGCTCGAACTCGGCGCCGCCGCTCCCCGCGGAGCCGAACTTGGGCGCGGCGATCCCGTGCTCGTCGACGGTGAAGGGCGGGTTCTCTTCCGCCGTTCCGCCGGGCGCCGCGTGGGCGTCGCCGTAGCGGGCCGGATCGGCCAGGAACTTCTCGCGGCAGGCTTCCGAGCAGAAGTAGTGCGTGTGGTCGCCGTGCTGGACGCGGATGGCGGTGTCGGTATCCACCTCCATCCCGCAGACCGGATCGCGTGCGGTGGCCATGCTTCCTCCTCGCGTTGCAGGTTCGGCCAGAATCGCTGCATCGTTCGCGCCCCGTGCACCGAGACACGAAGCGGCGCCGGAAATCCCGGCGCCGCCTCGCATCTCCTATCGTCCCCAACCCGGAATCCCTTCACCCCACGGGGCGCAGGAGCGCGCTCCACCACTCCTCTTCCTCGTCCACCCGCTCCACGCGGAAGCCGGCGGCCTCGGCATCGCGGACCACGTCGGAGGATTCGGCGCGGAGGATGCCGCTGACGATCAGCCGCCCCTCCGCATCCCCGCCGAGCGCGCCGCGCAGCGCCGGGAGGAGCGGGCGGATGACACCGCTCAGGATGTTGGCGAGCACGAGGTCGAACCGTCCCAGCTCCCGCAGCAGCGCGTCGTCCGCCAGCGCCTCGACCAGGCGGACGCGGCCGTCGACGCCGTTCCGCTCGAAGTTCTCGCGGGCGTTGAGGTTGGCGTCGGGGTCGTATTCCACCGCCACCGCCTCGCGCGCGCCCAGCCGCACGGCGGCGATCGCGAGGATGCCGGAGCCGGAGCCCACGTCCAGCACCCGGTCGCCCCCGCGCAGCGCGCCGTCCAGCAGGCGCAGGCAGCCGCGCGTGGTGGCGTGCTCGCCGGTGCCGAACGCCATCTGCGGATCGACATCGAGCACCACCTGCCCGGGCGCGGCGTCCCACTCCGTCCACGTCGGCTTGACGACGATGCGGTCCGTCACCTGGCGCGGGGCCAGGCCGCGCTTCCAGTCCGCCGCCCAGTCCTCGTCCTCCTGCCACCGCCACTCGATCTCCAGCGGCGTCTCGTCCGGGAGCCACGACGCCAGCTGCTCGCGCGCCTCGGCCGCGAAGGCGTCGGGGTCGTCCGGCGGGAGGAGGTAGGTGATGGAGGCGCCGCCCTTCTCCTCGACCGCGGCGCCGCCCAGCGCGAGCAGGCCGTCGGCGACCAGCCCCGCCATCTCGGGCGAGGGGCCGCGGACGGCCAGCACCAGCCATCTGCGCGGATCGATCACGCGGCGAACGCGTCCTTCACGCGCTCCCAGAAGCCCTTCTGCCCGCCCTGCGCGGGGGCGGGGCCCTCGATCTCGGCCAGCTTGCGGAAGAGCTCCTGCTGCTCGGGCGAGAGCTCGGTGGGCGTCCACACGTGGATGCGCACGTGCTGGTCGCCGCGGCCGCCGCCGCCCAGGTGCGGAAGGCCCTTGCCGCGCAGCGTCAGCACGTCGCCGCCCTGCACGCCGCCGGGAACGCGCACCTTCTCGTCGCCGTACACGGTGGGGACGTCGACCTCCTGCCCCAGCGCCGCCTGGCTGAACGAGACGGGAAGGTCGTAGAAGAGGTCGGAGCCGTCGCGCACGAAGCGCGCGTCGTCCTCCACCTCGATCACCACCAGCACGTCGCCGCGGGGGCCGCCGCGCGGGCCGGCGTTGCCCATCCCGCGCACCGTCAGGTACTGGTCGGTGCTCACGCCGGCGGGGATCTCCACCTCCAGCGTCTGCTCGCCGCGCTCGCGCCCGTCGCCGTGGCACTTCTTGCACGGGTTGCGGATCGTCTTCCCCTCGCCGCCGCAGGTGGGGCACACGGAGGCGGAGACGAACTGGCCGAAGACGCTCCTCTGCACGCGGCGGATCTGCCCCGTTCCCTGGCAGCTCTCGCAGGTCACCGGGCCGCCGCTGTCGGCCGAGCCCGAGCCCTGGCACTGCGAGCAGGGGTCCAGCGCCTTCACCTTCAGCGTCTTCTTCACCCCCGTGGCCACCTCGGCCAGCGTCATGCGGAGGCGCACCTGCAGGTCCTTCCCCTTCTGCGCCCCGCCGCGCCGCCGCGCGCCGCCGCCGAACAGGTCCTCGAAGCCGCCGAACCCGCCGAAGTCGCGCATGAAGATGTTCAGCGCGTCCTCGAAGCCGAAGCCGCCGCCGAACCCTCCGGCGCCGCCCGCCGCCGCGCCGCGCTTCACCCCCGCGTGGCCGAAGCGGTCGTACAGGGAGCGCTTCTCGCCGTCGCGCAGCACCTCGTACGCCTCGGTGGCCTCCTTGAACTTCTCCTCGGCCTCCTTGTCGCCGCCGTTGCGGTCGGGGTGGTACTGCAGCGCCAGCTTGCGGTAGGCCTTCTTCACCACCTCGCCGTCGGCGTCCTTCGCCACGCCCAGGATCTCGTAGTAGTCTCTCATGCCTCTATCGTCATCAAACGGCGTCAGCCCAGGAAGTCGGAGATCAGGTTCGACGTGCTCTCGACCAGCGCGATCACGCGGTCGTACGGCATGCGCGTGGGGCCGATCACCCCGATCACGCCCTTCAGGCCGCCGGAGCGGTATTCGGAGGTCACCACGGTGAAGTCGGAGAGCGCGGGGTCGCCATGCTCCACCCCGATGGTCACCTGCAGCCCGCCCTCGCCGCGGCGGCCCAGCACGTCCTTCAGCAGGTCGCGCCGCTCGGTCAGCTCGATCAGCCCGCGCAGCCGCTGCCCGCTGCTGAACTCGGGCTGCTCCGCGAGGACCGACGCGCGGCCGAGATGGACGTCATGCTCCGGGGGGACGGGGCCCACGAAAAGCTCCTCCGCGCCCTGCACGAACACATTCAGCAGCTCGGCGGCGCCGGGCGTCTCGGCCGGGGCCGAGTCGCGCAGGCGGTCGGCCAGCGTGGCGCGGATCTCCCGGAGCGCCAGCCCGCCCAGCCGCTCGTTCAGGATGCGCGCGACCGAGGCCAGCGTCTGCGGCGGGATGGCCGCGGGAACGTCGACGTAGATGGTGCGCACCCCCGCGCCGCGCAGGGTGAGCACGAGCAGCACCTTGGCCTCGTGGACGGTGACCAGGTCCAGCCGCTCGAGGGTGGCCTGGTCCAGCCGGGGGGCGATGGCCACGCCCAGCTCCTGCGTCAGCAGCCCCAGCACCTGTGCGGCGCGGCGCAGCAGGTGCTCGACCGCGGCCTCGCCGCCGCCCTCCAGCTCGCGGCGGATGGCGGTGCGCTCCACCTCGCTCACCGGCTGGCGGCGCATCAGCGAGTCCACGTACAGCCGGTAGGCCAGGTCGGTGGGCACGCGGCCGGCGGAGGTGTGGGGGTGGTACAGATACCCCTTCTCCTCCAGGTCGCTCATGGTGTTGCGCACCGTGGCGGGCGAGATCCCCAGCCGGAAGCGCCGCGCAACCACGCGGCTGCCGGCCGGCTCGGCGGTCTCCACGTAGGTGCGGATGACCGCCTCCAGGATCGCGTGCTCGCGCTCGGTGAGGGGCTCTTCGGGCATATCGGCGTCGCGGAGAAACTGCGGGCACAAACCTGTAGAATCTGCCGCCGCTTCCGTGGGGCGTCAATGCCGGAAGCGGGCGTTCCCCTTGCCGCTGCGTCACTTGGGCGCGCCGGACCCCGCTCCGCACCCGCCACCGCTCACCCGCAAGATCCGGTGCCGCCGCGGTGCGCCGTTCCGGCCGGAAGCGCCGCCGCCGCGGCGGGATCACCGCGCGGCGGCTGTCATCCGTGCAGGCAGCGCTCCCGGCGCGCGGCCGCTACCGTGCGAGGACCGGCGCCTGGCGAGCGGCAGGCGCGGCGCGCTTCTCCGCGGCAGAGGCCATCTCCACGGCCAGGCGGTCGAGGAGGAGCCAGCCGTCGGCGGTGAGCTTCAGGGCGTCGTCCTCCACCCGCGCCCATCCCTGGCGCACCCAGGTCTCGGCGAGGCGGCGCTCGGCATCTCCCGCGTCCCCAAGCGGCCAGCCGCGGTCGGTGCGGAGATGGAGCCAGGCGCGCTCCAGCCCCGCCGTCTCCTCGTCCACCGTCTCCTCACCGTCTGTCGGCAGGCGGTGCTCGTCGAGGAGCATCGCCCGGTATGCGTCCCAGCCGCGCACATTCCAGCGGCGCAGCGGGGGATGGAACGCGTGGGCGCCGGGGCCGAGCGCGGCGTACGGGGCGCCCGTCCAGTAGACGAAGTTGTGGCGCGAGCGGCGGCCGGGGAGCCCGAAGTTGGAGACCTCGTAGTGCTCGAAGCCGGCGGCGGTCAGCCGCTCGTGCGCCAGCAGGTACTCGTCGGCGTAGCGGTCCTCGTCGGCCAGTGTCTCGCGCCCCTCGCTCACCCAGCGGCCCAGCGGCGCGGCGGCCTCGGCGGTCAGGCCGTAGAGCGAGACGTGCTCGGGCTCCAGCGCCAGCGCGTGGAAAAGGTCGGCGCCCCAGTCGCGGCCCAGGCGGGACGGGAGCCCAAAGATGAGGTCGACGCTGACGCTGCCGAAGCCCGCCGCGCGCGCGGCCTCCACCGCGCGGCGGGGGCCGTCCACGCCGTGCATCCGCCCCATCCAGCGCAGCGCCGGCTCGTGGAAGGTCTGCGCGCCCAGCGAGATGCGGTTCACGCCGGCGTCGCGCCAGGCGCGGGCGGTCTCGGCGGTGAAGCTCTCGGGGTTCGCCTCGCAGGTCCACTCGGCGGAATCGTTCCAGACGGCGAACGGCTCCAGACGGCGACGCAACTCCGCCATCGCGTCCGGCCGCAGCAGCGACGGGGTGCCGCCGCCGAGGTAGACGGTGTCGAGCGCCAAAGGCGTGCTCCACCCGCGCTCCTCGGCCAGGAGCCGCATCTCCATCGCGACCGCGTCGAGCCAATCGTCCGTCGGCGCCTCGCGAGTGGCCTGCACGGCGAAGTCGCAGTACGAGCAACGGCGCACGCAGAACGGCACGTGCACGTACAGCGAGCGGGGCCGGTCGTCCGGCCCCGCCGTGTCTGCATCCGCGCGGGGATGCGAAGCGGTCGCGTCGAGAATGCTCATCCGGCGGGTGGTACACCGGAGCGCGGGCGGGGTGCGGCGGGGCCCAGATATTGTCGAAAATGCGCCTCAAGCCGCGGCTCCAACGGCACGCAGTCCGCCTTCGCGGACTTCAACTGCGGGCTACGGTTGACGCAGCCCATCACCAAGCCAGGCGAACGCCGCCGCCGCGCCCATCCCGGGATGCGTACATCGCGCGATGAAGCGGACGATGAACGAATGTGGAGTCCGCGGAGGCGGACTGTGTGCCGTTGTAGCCGCGAGTTCACTCGCATTTTCGAGGTGGCAGGACCCGCATCGATCTCGTCCCGCACCGAATCACCCCATCATGTCGACGCCCGATTGCACCACTCCCATCATGTCGACGCCCGATGCACCGTCTCGCCATCGACTATCGTGAGCACGCACGTCATCTCCCGCACCTCGTCCGGCCCGCACTCCAGCGGGTCGCGGTCCCAGGCGACGAGGTCGGCGTCGTAGCCGGGGAGGAGGCGGCCGGTGCGGTTGGCGACGCCCGCGGCGTGCGCGGGACCTTCGGTGTACGCGCGGAGCGCCGCTTCAGCGGAGATGGCGTGCTCGGGAAACCATTCCCCGTCCGGCGCGCCGTTCCAGCCGACGCGCTTCACGGCGGCGAAGAGGCCGAGGCGCGGATCGACCGTTTCCACGGGGACGTCGGAGCCGAACGCGAGCGTCATCCCCGCGCGCTGGACGGCGGCGAACGGGTAGGCGCCGTGCGAGCGCTCGTGCCCCCAGTGCGTCTCGGCTGCGGGGATGTCGGTCATCAGGTGGACGGGCTGCATCGACGCCACGAGCCCCGAGCGGCCGGCGCGCTCCCACAGGTCCGCCGGGCAGAGCTGCAGATGCTCGATCCGGTGCGGCATCGTCCGCGGCGGCGCGACCGAGCCGAGGACGTCGATCGCCAGTTCCACCGCCGCGTCGCCGATGGCGTGCACGGTGCTGGCGATCCCCGCCGCGGCCGCGCGGGCCACGTGCGCGCGGAACTCGTCCGGCGGCAGCGTGTTGATCCCCACCCCGCCGCTGCCGATGTACGGCTCGCGCATCCACGCCGTGCGCGAGCCCAGCGCGCCGTCCAGGAACATCTTCACCCCGCCGATCCGCAGCCAGCCGCCGCCAAAGCCGCTGCGGAGCCCCGTCTCGATCGCCGCGGAGAGGCGCGGGAGGGGGATCGCCTGCAGCACGCGCAGCCGCAGCGCGTCCTCCTCCGCCAGCGCGGAGAAATCCTCCAGCCCCGTCACCTCCACCGAGTGCACGCCGGTGAGGCCCAGGCGGTGCACCTCGCGCTGCGCCGCCAGCAGCGCGCCGCGGCGCTCGGCGGGCGACTCGGGGGGGAGATGGCGCTCGGCCAGCGTCATCGCCGTCTCCAGCAGCACGCCGGTGGGCCGGCCGTCGTGATCGCGCACGATGCGGCCGCCCTCGGGGTCCGGCGTGTCGCCGGTGATGCCGCACATCTCCAGCGCCCGGTTGTTCAGCCATGCGCCGTGGATGTCGTGGCTCTGGAAGTAGCACGGCCGCGCCGGGCAGACGGCGTCCAGCTCCTCCGCGCTCGGCAGCCGCCCCCAGCGATGCACGTCCCACCCGATCCCGCGCAGCCACCCGTCGCCCGCCGCCGCCGCGCGGCCGATCATCTCCAGCGCGGCGTGCAGCGTGGGCGCGGCGTTCAGGTCCACGCGCCGCAGCGAGAGCCCGTACGTGGTCAGGTGCACGTGCGCGTCGGTGAGCCCCGGCGTGACGGTCGCGTCGCGCAGGTCCTCCACGCGCGCCCCGGCGCCCGCCATCCCCCGCACCTCGTCGAACCCGCCAATCGCGGCGATGCACCCCCCGCGCACCAGCACGGCCTCGACGGCCGGATGGTCACCCAGCACGTGGATGCGCCGGGCGCGAACGATCAGGTCGGGCGGAAGCGCGGGAGACGGCATGCAATTGCGGATGAAGGAGATGGAGATGGAGATCAGGGAGACGAGGGGCGGAAGATCGGCAGATGGGAGATGGGGCGCAACGGAGAGAAGAAGCTTCCGCACGGTGGGATGGCATCCTGCCCGCCTGGCTTCCCCCTTCGCCCGCTCCGCTGGGCAGGGGAGAACAAATCGAGGAGGCACCATCGGCTCGGAGCCGCCACGATGGCGCCGCGCGAGTCCGCGAAGGCGGACTTCGGGCCGTTGTTGCCGCGAATTCATTCGCCCTTCCCGCCCGGCGAGGCTCCGTACCCCGGTTTTCCACCCCGACGATTTGTCGGCTTCTGATACGAGTGGTGTAGCAATTGCGTCCCGGCGCGCAGCCCCAAGCCGTTGCTCCCCAACTGCTTACGTGGCGGCACGGAGGGTCGCCGGCGAACGGGGGCGGGTTGCGAAGTCGCGGCGCGGCAACGACATTGGCGCCTCTTCCGGACCGGTGGGGGGAATGGAATACGAATACATCGACACGCCCGGGCGGCTTCGCGAGGTGGTGGACCAGCTGCGGAACGAGCCGCTGCTGGGCGCCGACACCGAGGCCGCCGGCTATCACCGCTACTTCGACCGCCTGAGCCTGGTGCAGCTCTCGTCGCGGGAGCGCAACTACCTGGTCGACCCGCAGGCGGTGACGGACCTGTCGCCGCTGGGCGACCTGTTCGCGGACGAGGGGATCGAGAAGATCTTCCACGACGCCGACTACGACGTCCGCATCCTGGACCGCGACGCCGGGCTGGCCATCGCCAACCTCTTCGACACCCAGGTGGCCGCCGCCTTCCTGGGCGAGCGGCAGCTGGGGCTGGGGAACATCGCCGAGAAGTACCTGGGGCTGAAGCTTCCCAAGGAGCACCAGCGCGCCGACTGGGGCGAGCGCCCGCTGACCGAGGGGATGAAGGAGTACGCGGCCACCGACACCGCGCACCTCCCCGAGCTCCGCGACCGCCTGCGCCAGGAGCTGGTCACCATCGGCCGGCTGCACTGGGCCGAGGAGGAGTTCCGCCGCCGCGAGCAGACGCGCTGGACCGAGCCCGACGAGAACGCCCGCGAGTCGTGGATGAAGGTGAAGGGCGCGCGCGACCTGCAGCCGCGCGGGCTGGCCGTGCTGCGCGAGCTGTACGAGTGGCGCGAGGGCGTGGCCCGCGAGCTGGACCGCGCCACCTTCCGCGTCCTGGGCAACCAGGCGCTGATCGAGATGGCGATGGCGCCGCCGCGCAACTTCGCCGCGCTGAAGGGCGTCACCGGCCTCAGCGACGGCCTGGCCCAGCGGCGCGGGCGCGACATCCTGGCCGCCGTGTCGAAGGCGATGGAGATCGCCGACGACGAGCTGCCGCGCTGGCCGCGCTCGCCGCGCTGGGAGCGCGACGTGGAGCTGGAGGCGCGGGTGGAGTCGCTGAAGAACGCGCGCAACCGCCGCGCCGACGAGCTGGGGCTGGACCCCGGCTTCGTGATGTCGCGCGCGCAGCTCGAGGAGGTGGCCCGGGCGCGGCCCCGCACCACCGAGGAGCTGGCCGCAGTCACCGGCGTGCGCCGCTGGCAGGTGGAGGCGGTGGGCGACGCGCTGCTGAAGGGGATGCGGTAGATTCCAGGCGATTCGGGAACCGATACGGGATAGCTGAAGATGAACGACTCGGGGACTTCGGGGGACACGGCCACGGCGGAGATGCCGCGCGAGGTGGCGGACCGCGCCGGGCGCGCCTGGGTGGCGGTGCCGGTGGAGAGCAAGGTGGCGCACCTGAAGGCGGGCGCGGTGCTCGGCTTCCGCCCGGCCGGCGAGCCGGATGCGGAGCCCATCCGCACCACGGTAGAGTTCAACTCCTTCCGCGCGGCCGAGTTCGCCATCCGCACCATGAGCGACAAGGAGATCGGCCGCCGGCTGGAGTGGGCGAAGACGGACGCCGGCATCCACTGATCTGACGAGAAGAAAAGAAAGTCTCACACGGAGGGACCGGAGGAAACGGAGGGGGATCGGACGTGCACCGGCCTCCCTCCGTTCCCTCTGCGTGATCCCCCGTCCGTTGACCGACTTACCTGATGCGCGAAGCCGCGGAGGACCGGTGACGGTGCCTTCGCGGCTTCGCGTTTTCGGGAGATGACGGTCGCTACCGCAGCGCGTCGGCCGCCCGGCGGCGGATGGCGGCACCGGGGTGCTCGCGGGAGATGCGGCGGAGCTGCTCGGCGCCGGCGCGGCCGCGCAGCGCGGCCAGCCCCTCGACCGCGGCGCGCTGCACCCGCGGCTCGGGGTCTCCGAAGGCGAAGCGGCCCAGCGCCTGCGCCGCCGCGGCGGGCGGCGCGTCGCGCGTGATGGCGTCCATCGCCGCAAGCCGCTCGGGCACGTCGCCGGTGGTGTAGCCGTAGCCCACCGCGTCGGCCGAGAAGACGGGGCGCCCGCCGGGCCCCGAGGTCCAGCTCACCGTCGCCCTGCCGGAGCCCTTTTCGCCCGCCACCGTCAGGGTGCAGCTCTCGCCCGTGCACTCCACCCGGTCGCCGCCCACCTGGGCGCTGACGTTCGTGCCGTGGCCGCCGGCGCGCACCAGCCGCACGTCGCCGTTCACCGTCCGCACGCGCACGTGGTGGCGGCCCGAACCCAGCGTGCCGCGGCCCCGCACGTAGCGGCGCGGCGTGCCCTCGCGCGAGCTCCACTCCCGCGGCTGGCTGAGCGCCAGCGGAAAGTCGCTGGTGACGTGCGTGGGCGCGTGCCGCTCGGTGTACGCCGACTCCAGGTCCACGCTCCCGCTGAACTCCGCGGGAAGCACCAGCGTCACCCGGCCGCTGCCGGAGGAGATGTCCACGTCGCCGCCGCGGCCGTCCAGGCGCACCTCCACGTCGCCGCTGCCGGTGCGG
Organism: Longimicrobium sp.; assembly: GCF_035474595.1. Classification (NCBI taxonomy): domain Bacteria; kingdom Pseudomonadati; phylum Gemmatimonadota; class Longimicrobiia; order Longimicrobiales; family Longimicrobiaceae; genus Longimicrobium; species Longimicrobium sp. The sequence goes on along the minus strand of NZ_DATIND010000085.1, from coordinate 50,083 downwards.
ACCGTGGCGCCGCCCGCCACCGACTCCAGCGTCACGTCGCCGCCGCCGCTGTGCGCGGTGATGTCGCCCCGCGCGCGGCGCACGCGGATGTCGCCGCCGCCGGTCTCGATCAGCGCGCCGGGGCGGGCGTCGTCCACGTCCACGTCGCCGTCGCCGTTGCGAACGGGGCCGTGGGCCTCGGCCACGTGCACGTCCGGATCGCCGTCCATCTCGTCGCGCACGCGGCTTCCCCACTGGGCCAGCCCCTCTGCGGAGCCGCGCACCACGGCGCCGCCGTTCACGATGTCGAGGTTGCCGCGGTTCTCGTCCAGCAGCACGCCGCCGCCTCCCATCTCCAGCCTGCCGTTCAGCCGTGTGTGGCGGATGTAGGCGCCGCCGCCGGCCGCGTCCATCCGCACGGTGCCCGACACCTCGATCAGCGCCAGCCCGCCGCCGCGCGTGCTCCCGGTGAAGGTGCCCTGGACGGCGCGGATCTCCACCCCGCCGCCGTCGGCGCGCGCGTGCACGTCGAAGCGGCGCGGCACCTGGATCACCAGGTCCGGCGCGTCGCCGTCATGGCCGCGCGCGGCGGTCACGGACACGCGCACTCCGCCCGCCGCGCGCCCGGCGGTCGCGTCCAGTCTGCGCCCGGACTCGGAGCGGACGCGCACCAGGTCGCGCTCCCAGGCCTCCACGCGCGCCCCGACCCCCTCCGCCAGCTCCAGCGTCAGCCGCTCGCCCGCGCGCGCCTGGATCTCGCAGCCGAAGCGCTCGCCGTCCCGCAGCACGCACCCGGACTGCGCCGCCGCCGCGGCGGAACGTGCCGGGGCGCGGCGGGCGGCCGCCGGGGCCTCGCCGTCCCGCGCCGCCGCCTTCTCGCCCGACGCGGGGCGCGCGGCGGAGAGCGGCAGCACCAGCGCGAGCGCGGCCGCGGCGGCGCTCACGCCGGCCCGGCGGGTGAGCACGTGGCGGTTGCGCAGGTGGTCCAGCACCGCCAGCAGCCGCCCCTCCAGCTGCGACGGCCGCGCCATGCTCACTGCCACCGCGCCGGCCAGCGGCGGCGGGCAGAAGGCGCGCGCCACCTCCAGCAGGTGCTCGGCGTACTCGCGGGCGCGGGTGCCGGCGGCCAGCACGCGGTCGTCGCAGGCCAGCTCGCGCTCCACGCGCAGGCGCCGCGCGGCATACCACGCGCCGGGGTGGAACCAGTAGAGCGCGCAGGCGGCCGCGGCCAGCGTCTGCGTCAGGCAGTCGTGCCGCGCCACGTGCGCCAGCTCGTGCAGCAGCACCACGCGGCGACGGTCGTCCGGCCACTCGTCCGCGTCGCCGGGAAGGAGGATGGTGGGCCGGCGCGTGCCCCAGGTCATGGGCATGCTGGCGCCCGCCCCGCGCAGGAGCGTGACGGGTCGGCCCACGTCCATCATCCACGCCAGGTCGCGCAGGAGCTCCGTCCATTCCGGCGAAGTGACGGGCGCGGCCTCGCGCGCCAGCCGCCGCACGCTCCACCGCCCCGCCAGCAGCCGCGCCAGCACGGCCAGCACACCGAGCAGGTAGAGCGCGGGGAGCGCCGTCCTCCAGTCGACCCCGCCGCCGCCCACACCCTCGGTCACGGGCGTTTCGGGAGATGGAGATGCGGGGATCCCGACGTCCGCGATCGCCGCGCGCGGTGCCACCGCCGCCGCGGGCGACGGAGCCGGCGCCGGGATGCGGGGATCCGCGGCGGCCCAGCGCTCCGCCCGCAGCCGCACGAAGCCCAGGCTCCAGCCGGGAAGGGTGACGGAGAAGAGCGGGAGCGCCAGCAGCCCGCAGACGGCCAGCGTCCACACCAGGTGCCGCGCCGCCGCAGGCGCGCGGCGGCGGGAGAGCGCCAGCGTTGCCAGGGCCGCGGCCAGGAGCAGGAGCGTGGCCTTGGCCACCACGGCCAGCGGGAACGCGAGGTCGGAAAGCAGCGCGCTCATTGCTCGTCTCCGGGTTCGCGGGCGTGGTCCAGAAGGGTGCGCAGGCGGCGGTACTCGCCCTCGTCCAGCGGCTGGTCCAGCAGCGCGGCCACCGCGTTCTCGCGCGAGTCGTTGAAGAAGGTGCGCACCAGGTGCGCGAGCGCCGAGCGGCGCGCCTCGTCGCGGGCGGTGGTGGGAAGGTACACGTAGCGCGGGCCGTCCTGCTCGTGGCGCAGGTAGCCCTTGTCCTCCAGCAGGCGCAGCATGCCGCGCACGGCCGAGTAGCTGGGCGGGTCCGGCAGCTCGGCCAGCACCTCGGCCGCGGTGGCGCGCCCCAGGCGGTAGACCGCGTCCATGATCTGCCGCTCGCGCCGCCCCAGGTCCATCGATCCCGTAGGGGACATCACCCCTCCTGAGTGCTAATGGATTGACACTATGTCAATACACTAGCACCTATGACGGAGATGTCAAGGATGACGATCGCGGACCCGGGATGCGGTGCTTCTCCAGCGATCCTGATTCACACGGAGACACGAAGAGGCACGCAGAACTCCGCGCTGAGTTCTCCGTGCCTCCGCATCTCTGCGACTCCGTGTGACGCCTTCCGTTCAGGCGGCCTGCCGGAACTGCTCGCCGGTGGTCCCCTCGATGGCCTCGACCACGGTGCGGGCGAGGCGGTACTGCTCCTTGATGGGCTGCCAGTTCTCGCGGATGTAGCCCTTCAGGTTGCGCGTGGAGCCCGACATCCGGATCTCCATCTCCTCCTCGCAGCGCGCGCCCACCTCGCGGATGAACTCCAGCATGGCCTCGTGCTCCTGGCGCATGCGGTGCACCTTGATCATCTCGCTGCGGCTGGGGCGGGTGGCGTCCTTGCTGTAGCCCAGGTTGGCCAGCGCCCGGCCGATGGCGCTGCTCTCGCAGTTCTCCAGGTGGCTGGTGCGGTTCACCGGGTTCTTTCCCTCCACCTCGCGCGCCCAGCCGCTGGTGTACACGCCCGCGCGCGCCTCGTCCGGGGTGCGGTACACGCGCGCCTCGAACACCACCTCCGGTCCGTCCTCGCGCACCAGGCGCGTCTTGATGCAGCCGTGAGGAAAGTCGCGGTAGAACTCGCCGATCCGCTCCTGAACCGGCGCGTACGCCTCGAGGTCGAAGCTCATCGTCCTGCTCCTGCTTTTGCTGCCCGTGTGCTCCCGCGGGCCTCTCCGCGGTGACATCTATTACGGTTTATCTTCGGTTTCCTACCGGCAAATGTCAAGCCTGTGGACGCCGCCGTGCGAAACGTGCACGGCGAGGACGATGAGATCCGACTCGAAGGAGACGGATGCTGATCGCATCCGCATCATCCTCAACTGCGTCATCGGGGGAGAGGGTGGAGCGTGGACGGGCGTGCGTGCTCACCCGCCGGCATCTTTCGCCGTGGCGGCGATGGGGACCATGCCTCCGATTCATCCCTGTTCGATATGTCGGAAATTTCCGACATATCGATCGGCATCACGGCATCCCACCCATCATCCTCGCGACGAACGTCGATCGGGCGATCTGCGTGAGCGTCGCGATCTCGTCACCCGCTTCCACCTCACCCGCGTTCACGCACCGATGGTTCGTCCGCGAGGATCATCATCCGATGACGCAGTTGAGAGCGTGTCCGTCCGCGTTGAAGCGGCGGGGACGCGCGCGAGGCTCGCTAGGCGATGCCTTCCGGATCGACGCGGCCGAGGTCGTATCTGCGGCCGCGCCACCAGAGAGTGCCGGCGCGGCTGCGGCGCAGCGAGTTCACGAGGATGGCGAGCATCCACATCAGCCCGAGCGGGTGCAGCAGGATGCCGTTGGAGCTTTCGCGCAGGCGGATGGCGGTGGCCACGCGGATCAGGTGGTTGGCCGCGACGCCGATCAGCGAGGGAAAGACGAGCCCCTCGTAGCCGCGGATCCCCTGCACCAGGCCCACGTACGGCGCGAAGAGCACGGCGCCGTACAGCAGGAGCGAGAGAAGCACGCCCAGGTAGCCGGGGCCGCGGTGGAAGGCCATCCGCGACAGCCCGCGCCAGAGCTGGCTGCGGCTGTAGAACATCCGCCCGTGCGCCATCCGGCTCCCGTCGGCGTAGACGGCGCGGCCGCCGGTGGCCTTCACCCGGCTGCAGAGCTTCACGTCACTGGCCACCTCGGCGCCCACCGACTCCCATCCCCCCGCCCGCTCCAGCGCCGCCCTGCGCACGGCGATGAGCTGGCCGTTGGCCACGCGCACGTACGGCTGCGGAAGGAGCCAGACCAGCGGGAGCGGGAGCCAGGCCAGGTACGAGAGGGAGAGGAGCGGCATCACCATCTGCTCGGTGAGCGTGCCCGTGCCCTGCTCGGGAAGCGCGCTCACGAAGTCCGCCTTCTGCCGCTCGATGATCCACCCCAGCCGGTTCAGGCAGGTGGGCGTGGCCACGGTGTCGGCGTCCAGGAAGACCAGGACGTCGCCGGTGGCTTCCTCGGCCAGGCGGTGGCAGGCCCACGGCTTTCCCATCCATCCCGCGGGAAGCTCGCCACCCTTGATCACGCGGACGCAGGGCTCTGCCCGGGTCAGGCTCTCCAGCACCTCCGCCGTGCCGTCGGTCGACCCGTCGTCGTACACCAGCACCTCGTCGGGGCGCTGGCCACCGCCCAGGATGGCGGCCACGCAGGGGACGATCCGCCGCCCCTCGTTGCGCGCGGGGATGCACACCGACACGCGGCCGGCGATGCGCCCGCTCTCGCGCCCGCGCGGCCACACGCCCAGGTTGAACAGCACCATTCCCAGCGCCACCAGCGGCGGCACCGAGAGCAGCCAGAACCAGGGAAGCTCCTGCGGGGTGAGCGAGATCATCCGCGCCGGGCGAAGGGGGAAGGGTGCGGGTGGACGGACAGGGCGGCGGGGAAGAAGGATGCCGCCGCGCGCCGCCGTTGGAAAGTGCGCGCGCCCGGAGGTGACGCCGGCGCCACCCGGTCGTCATGTACCCGGCCTTCCATCATCCGGCGCGCGGCCAGGTTGCGGCGCGGGCGCGCTGCGATCTATGTGCCCCCATATACCGCGCTCTACGGGCCATCGGATCGATGGATCGTCTCCCGGGGTCCAGGGCCGTGATCCGCGCGTTGCACAAAGCTTGCGCGTTCGTCTCCATCCCGCAAAGTTCTTGGGTTTGGCAGATTTAGCACGGGTGCGGCACCCGTGCCGTGGACCCAGGATGCGGGCGGGGCGGACCGGGGCGGAGAACCACCTTTCCAGCGGCAGGACCGTCAGGATGAGCTACAGGATCAAGCGGGTCGCGCACCTCACCGGCATCAACCCCGCCACGCTCCGGGCGTGGGAGCGCCGCTACAACCTCATCGCGCCGGGGCGCACCGACTCGGGGTACCGGCTGTACAGCGACGAGGACGTGGCCATGCTCTCGCGCATCAAGCAGCTGACCGACGAGGGGCTGACCATCGGCGAGGCGATCGCGCGGGTGCGGCGGGCGTTCACGCCGCTGCCCGCCACCGCGCAGGCGCCCGAGCTGGGCGACGTGCGCCGGCAGCTGCGCGACACGCTGCTGCGCTTCGACCGGCAGGGCGCGCTGGGGGTGTACGACCGCCTGGGCCACCTTCCCCCCGAGAAGCGCGCCGAGGACGTGCTGCTGCCGGTGATGCGGGAGATCGGCGACCTGTGGCAGGAGGCGCGGGCGGTGGTGGCGCAGGAGCACTTCGCCAGCGGGTTCGTGCGCGAGAAGCTGGCGGAGATGATGGGCGAGCTGGACACCGGCGTGGCCCCCGGCCCCGAGAGCGTGTGCGCGGGCGCCCCCGGCGACCTGCACGAGCTGGGGCTGATGGCGTGCGCGGTGCGGCTGGCCGCGGCCGGGTGGCGGGTGCTGTACCTGGGCGCCGACGTGCCGATGGAGGACGTCCGGCGGGTGCTGGCGGACCGGCGCCCGGCGCTGCTCTGCACCTCGGTCGTGGTGCGGCAGGACCCCGCCTCGTTCGGCGCCTTCGCCGAGCGGCTGCGCGGCATGGCGCCGCACGACACCGCCGTGGTCGTCGGCGGCGCCGGCGTCCCCGCCGAAGCCGCGCCGGTCGACGGCGTGCGCTTCGCCTCGTGCATCGGCGAGATCTTCTCGGCGAACTGATTCGGCGGGCGCGGCGCGGTCCCGAGATATCGCGGGATCTCACGCGGAGACGCGGAGGAACGGCATCGTTCCTCCGCGTCTTTTTTGCATTCAAGGTAGATAGAGACAGTCAGCGCACACTGATTTCCGCCGCGACGCGGGGATGGCGAGGGAGGGAGTCCGCGAAGGCGGACTTCGGGCCGTTGTTGCCGCGAATTCATTCGCCAGGCGGCCGCCGGGATGCCCGCAAGCCGCACCCGCCTTCGCTCGCGAACCTCAGGCGCTCAGGCGATGGCGGGCTCACCGGGGTCGGCGATGCCGGCGAGCTCGGGGACGGGCTCGTGGCGCGGGAGCTCGGCGGGGCGCCAGTCGTGGAGCTTGCTCAGGTCGATGCCCAGCGCGTGGCCGTCGCGGCGCACGAACACGTCGGCGAAGCGGGCGCCCCACACGATCTCGGCGGGCTTGTACGAGGTGCGCGAGTGTACCTGCTGCGCGAAGGTCTCGTCGATGGCCTCGAGCACCACGAAGAACTCGGCGTCCAGGTCGCGCAGGTCCTGCTCGGACAGGCCCCAGAGCGGGCTGGTCTCGTCGATGGGGTGCACGATGGTCCAGCTGAGCGGGAAGAGCACCACCTTCTCGCGCTCCAGCGGCAGGTCGTGGAACCGCCGCTCGCCGTCGCGCCCCAGGCTGACCGAGACCTTGGCGTTCACCTCGATGAGCTGGTTGCTGCGCCCGTTCACGATGCGGAACATGAACGCGCCGTAGCCGCGGTACGGGGCGATCAGGGCGTTGCGGCTGAAGATGATGAACCCCACCGGCCGCGCGAACCGCGCGAACACCACTCCCGTGGCCAGCGCGAACGCCAGCAGCCCCACCAGCGACTCCATCGTCACCAGCAGGTTGGCCACCAGCCCGTTGGGCGCCACGTTGCCGTAGCCGATGGTGGCCAGCGTGTGGACGCTGAAGAAGAACGCGGTGAGGTAGCGCTCGCCCATCCCCAGCCCGTCGCTGCCGGTGAGCGCGCGGGGGCCGCAGAGGAAGTACAGAAGGCCGAAGATGGCGTTGCTGGCCACGTACACCGCGGCCACCATCCCCAGGAAGCGTGGCCAGGTTACGGTGAGCAGCGAGTGGTACACGCTGAGCGACTCGAACGGCTTCAGCCCGAAGCGCTCCACGTTGAAGCTGCCGTCGCGGTTCAGCAGCCGGCCGCCCTCGGTGGCCATCACGCTGCCGAACCCGAGGTCCTTGTAGTCTTCGCGCTTCAGTGCCGCCATCGGCGCCTCGCGGCTCGGTGTACCAGCGTCAAACGGTCGAACGGGATTCAGAGGATAACGTAACCGGTCGGGCAAGCGAAGGAAGATGGGGATGCGGGGGTGATGCGATGCTCCGGTGCGAGATCGGCCGGGCGCGCGCGGATCATATATCGGAAAATGCGAGTGAACTCGCGGCTACAACGGCACGCTGTCCGCCTTCGCGGACATCCCCCGCCATGCATCCGCGCGCGGATCGGGCGCCGCCGCGGCGATCCGCATCACCCGCGCGGGCGGCGAGGGTCCACGCCGAGGGACGGGCTGCGAACTCCGCGCAGGCGGAGTGTGTGCCGTTGTAGCCGCGAGTTCACTCGCATTTTGGGATCTCATCAGCCGCGGTGCGACACCATCTTCCGCCGTCGTTTCAAAACGACTGCCCGAGGGTGAGATACACCTGCGGCTTCGGGCGGAACGCCGCCGGCCCGAGGGTCCGCACCGCCGTCACCGGGGCCGCGACGCCGGCGCGGATGCGGAATGCGGCGTTGAAGCCGAACAGGAAGTCGCCGCCGAGCTCCGCGCCCACCGACACGAGCGGATCGGGCTTGTCGAGCACCGCGGCCACCGGCGCGCTGCACGCCTCCACGCACCACGCGCTCCCCGCGTCCACGAACGCCGTCCCCCACAGCCGGTTCAGGAAGACGGGGACGAGGCCGATCCCGCGCTCCACGCGGGCGACCGGGAAGCGCCACTCCAGCGTCGACGCGAACGCGCGGTCGCCGAACTGCGTTCCCGAGGGATAGCCGCGCACGAACAGGTCTGGCGTGGCGCCCAGCCCGGTGCCGGTGGAGAGCGGCGCCGCGATGGCATCGCCCGTCAGGCCGCCGACCGCGAAGTAGGGGGTGAACGAGCCGAAGTCCGCGCCGCCAACGCTTCGGAATGCCAGGACCTGCCGCGCGAATCCCCAGCTGGGGAACGAGCGGTACGCCTGGAATCGTCCGTCCGTTCGCGTATAGCCCAGCGAGCGCTCGGCCGTCGCCAGCGGTCTGGTGAAGCGCTGGCCCTGCAGCGACACGGAGGCCAGCACGCCGTCCTGCGCGCTGATGGAGTAGTCGTACGAGCGCGCGGTGGAGGTGCCCGCGGTGGCCTCGACGCCGACCTCCAGCGGCAGATCCAGCGAGTCCGCGGCGCCGGTGAGCGTCCAGGTGCGGTCCAGCTTCCGCGCGTTCCCGCCCACGCTCAGCCACGAGTACGAGCGGAAGCGCGGGCGGGCGAAGGTGGCCACCACGCTGGCCGACCGCTCGCGCTCCAGCAGGTCGTTCACGATCTCCTCTCCGCCGGGCCCGATGACGGTCGTCCGCGCCGCCACGCTCCAGTCCTGCGACGCGGAGACGCCGATCGACGGGTTCCCCAAGCCGCGGAAGATGTACGCCGCGCCGCCCTCGAATCTCCCATCGTCCACGAACACCTGCCCGAACACGCCCCACAGGTGCCGCTCGACGACGTCGCTCCCGCCCGTCGCCACGCCGACCGCGGTGCCGAAGTCGCCGCTGGTGTACAGGCTGGGCTGCCAGTACGCGGGGAGCACCGACCGCGCCGCCCAGTACCGGCGCGACGGCGCGTCGGTCGCGCGCGCGGGGTCGAGCTGCGGCCCCTGCGGACGCGCCTCCGCGCGCACCGGCGGCGCCGCGCGCCACGACGCCGGCGCGAAGGGGACGCGGGCGACGTGGTAGCCGTCCGCGCGGTAGTACTGGCAGGCGATCCACCGCCCGTCGGGCGACACGTCGGGCTGGAAGGCGCCGGTGAGCACGTTGGTCACCTGCATCAGCCGCCCGCCCTGCGTGTCGTACGCGTACAGGTTGGCGATCCCCGTGCGGTCCGACGAGAAGAGCACGTACCGCCCGTCGGGCGACCACGCGGGCGCCATGTCCACCGCGCGGTCGTCCGTCACCTGGGCGACGACGCGGCCGGTCTCGTCCAGGATCACCACGTCGTAGAAGCCGCCCTGCCGCCAGCGCGAGATGGCAATGCGGCGCCCGTCCGGCGACCAGCGCGGGAACGCCCACTGCACGTCCAGCGAGGGCGCCGCCAGGTCGCGCGGCGCGGCGTCGGCGCGGTCGAGGATCACCGGCACGGTGGTCCCCGGCGCGCTGCGGATGGCCACGATGCGCCCGTCGCGCGCCACGTCCGGCTCCAGCAGCCGCGCCCCGTGCGTCAGCCGCTCGCGCCCGCCCTCCGCGCCGATGCGGAAGAGGTCGGAGTAGTAGCGGTAGGGGTCGCGCAGGTCGATCATCGACGTCACCAGCGCCCGCCCGTCCGCCGTCCACGACGCCACGCCGGTGGTGGTGCGCGAGGCCAGCGTGCGCACGCGGCGCTCCGCATCCACCACCCGCTGTTCCGGCTGCTCGCGGCCGCTGGAAACGGAGTACGAGATCCACCGCCCGTCCGGCGACCAGCGCGGGAACTGCGTGTCGCGCCCCTCCTCCGTCAGCACCTCGGGCTCCGTGATCCCGGCAGCGCGCAGCGAGTCCGCCTCCGCGCGGTAGCGCGTCTCCAGCTCGCCGCGCCATTCGTCCCACGCGCGGGTGAAGGAGATGCCGTAGCCCGCGTGCGCCGCGCGGTCCTGCAGGAAGGGGATCACCTGCCCGCCGTAGCGCCGCACGTACTCGCGCGCCCCCGCCTCGCCGTGGCGACGCGAGAGCCAGTCCAGGAACATCGATCCGTAGAAGTACGGCGTGTTCCCCGCCGGCCAGCTCGCCGGGTCGCCCGAGGCGCGGTCGATGGAGAAGAAGCGGTCCTCCAGGATGGCCGTCCGCAGCGCCATCTCGTGCATGGTCCCGCGGATGCGCCCCGCGCGCGTGAGGCGCGATTCGAGGTAGACGGCCAGCCCCTCCTTGGTCCACCCGGGCGAGGTGGTGCTGGGAAAGGAGATCGGCGTGCGGCCGAAGACGAAGCGCGGCAGCCGCGGCAGCCCGCGCGTGTAGTCCAGGTGGAAGACGTGCGTCAGCTCGTGGGTGATGACGAGCTGCATCCAGTCGTCGTAGTAGGCCAGCGACGGGTCGTCCACGGGGGGATGGGCGAACACGACCACGCGGTTGCGCGGGAACGGCGTGGCGAAGCCGTTGGAGAAATCGACGTTGTCGGTGACCACCAGGTCGGTGCGGCCGCTGGGCGGGTGCACGAACACGCCCGCGATCTCGGCGTACGCCTCTTCGGCGCGGGTGCCGGCGCGGCGCGCGAGCGGCTCCAGCTCGGGCGTGTAGTGCACGCGGAAGTGCGGCGTGGTGATCACGCGCCAGTGCGCGTCCGCCGGGATCTGCGCCCGCGCCGCCGCCGGCGCCAGCACCAGCGCCGCCGCCACCACCAGCAGGGTGCGGATGCGCGCGCGCCACGCCGGCCGGCCGAGAGTTAGGATCATCGGGAGATGGGCCGATTCGGAAGATGAACAGCCGTGTGGGATAGCATCAGTGCGGATCCTCGATGTTCGAAAATGCGAGTGAACTCGCATTTTATAGCGCACCAACGACTTGGGACTTAGGACTTAGGACTTGGCACTTGGCACTTGGCACTTGGCACTCAGCACTCAGCACGTCCCTCCCTACCTCGCCCGCCCCCGGAAAAACCCCTCGAGCGCCCGGAAATGCGCCCGCGCGATGCGCTCCTGCACCACGGGGTCGCGGAGCGCGGCCTCCTGCTGCGGCACCATCAGGAACATCGTCTCGGTGAGCGACGAGGGGAACCACGTGGAACGCACCAGCGCCAGGTCCGCGCGCGCGATCCCCAGGTCGCGCAGCCCCAGCTCGCCCAGCAGCTCGTGCTGGAGGCCGCGCGCCAGCTCCATCGACTGCGGCGCGTTGTAGAACGCCGCCGTTCCCGCGTTGGCGAACGGGTTCACCCCGTCCGGGAACGCGTTGTTGTGCACCGAGACGAGCAGCTCCACGTTCGCCCGCTCCGCCAGCACCGGCCGCAGGTTCAGCGCGACGGCCGCGGTGTCCGGCCGCGTCTCCAGCACCCGCGCGCCCGCAGCCCGCAGCATCCGCACGAGCCGCCGGGCGATGGCGAGGTTCGCCTCCGCCTCGGTCAGCCGCGTGGGCCCGATCGCGCCGCCCGGCGGGTGCCCCGCGTCGATGGCGATGGATCTCCCCGCCAGCGGGTGCTCGCGGTCGATGCGCGGCGGGCGGCGGACGCGGACGACGAGGGTGCCCGACGCGTCGTAGAAGCTCCGCCATCCCCACACCGGCTCGGCCGTCTCCAGCCGCGCGGCGAACAGATCGCTCCGCGGCTGGTCCCACGACACGCGGCGGACGAAGGCATCCTCCGGCCCGTAGTGCGCCCAGTTGGTCCGCGTCGCCGCGCCGTAGATCTCCACCGCGACCGCGTTTCCGTCCGCCGTGACGCGGTAGGGGAGGCGGTCGGAGACGGTGAAGCGGAAATCCACCCAGTCGGCCGCGGGCGCGACGCGGACGGTGCCGACCGCTCCCTCGCGGACGGGCGATCCGGGCGGGAGAAGGCGCAGGCTCTTCGCGTCGATCCAGACGGACAGGTCCTGCGTCAGCCGCGCGCGGTAGAACCCCTCGCGCTCGCCGGTGATGGTGAAGACGGTGCCGTTGGGGAAGAACCAGTTGTACGGCGTGTTCGTTCCCGCCACCGCCTGGCCGATCACCGTGCTGTCCTCGCGGCTCCCGGCGGCGATTGCGACGCGCGTCATCCCGGGCTCCAGCACGCCGATCTCCAGCGGCAGCGGCGCGCGCAGCGTGTCCCGCCCGCGGACCAGCTCGATCGTGCCGCGGCGCGCCATCGGATCGACGGACCAGACGGTCGCATGCGCCGGACCCGCCGGCCCGGCGATCCATTGCCACGCGGGGAAGGTGACGGCGTACTCGGCCACTTCGCGCGGGCGCCGCGACACGTCCTGCTGGAAGCCCTCGGCGCGCTCCACGGACCGCGTCTCCAGCATCTCCCACGACGTGCCGTCGCTGAACAGCAGCCGCGCCCGCGCGCCCGGCGTGGCGCGGAAGCGCACCGTCACCGGCTCGCCCTCCACCATCGTCATCGCCCCCGTGGGCGTGATGCTGCCGGCCACGATGGCGAGCGGGCCGCCGGCCGCGGGCGGGTCCTGCCGCACGGGAACGCGGACGGTGCGGCGGAGCGAGGCCTGCTGCGTCTGCACCTGGCTGCCGCTGCGCGCTTCGGCTTCGGCGGTGATCTGGTAGACGCCGTTCGGGGGGACGGGGAGATAGGCGAGGAAAGCACCGTTGGCCGCGACCTCCACGGGCGCGCCGTTGATGGTCAGCCGCGCGCCGCCGGTCCCCACGTTCCCGAAGACGAAGTTGCTGTCGCTGACCGTGAGCGCCGCCCCCTCGTCCGGGTACACGACGTCGATCGCGAGCGGCCCCGTGCGCGCCGGAACCGGCGGCAGCGCCCCGCGCTGGCCCTCGCGCTGGAGGCTGTCGCCCGAACCGGAGACGCCGGATGGAGCGACCGAGGAAGCGGTGGCGCACGCCGCGATCAGCAGCGCGGCGAACGCGGTGGCGGCGGGGCGCGGAATGCGGAGCGGCATGCGGCGATTTTCGTCGGGTGCGGCGGACGTTTCCACCACAGTAGCGGGGGCAGTGGACCGGCGCGAGGGCGGATGCGGGGACAACCGCAACTTCGATCGCGCGGAAATGCTGTTGCAGTTACCTCTCCCAGGCTGTTTTGGGAGAGGTCGAAAAATGGAGGAGGGAAGACGGCAGTTTTGTCTTCCCTCCTCCATTTTTCGGGTGAGGGCCCCCAGCAGCGCCGGCTCCACACCTATTCCGCGAGTTGCGAGATGAGACCGCGCGCAGCTACGGCCGCGGTCCTCCGGCGATGTCCTCCGTCTCCCCTCGCCCGCCCACCGTCTCGTCGGCATCCACGTCGGCGATGGCGGCGCGGGGGTGGGCTCCGTTCCAGGGCGCGACGATGGGGAGGAGCAGGAGGCCGGGGACCGCCATCGCCAGCGTCAGCAGGAAGAACGAGGGCCAGCCGGTGCTCTCGGCCAGCTTCCCGGCCGGCGCGGCCAGGAAGTCGCGCCCGAAGCCGTAGAAGCTGCTGAGCAGCGCGTACTGCGTGGCCGAGAACCGCGGCGTGGACAGGCTCATCATGTAGGCCACCAGCGCCGCCGTTCCCGTCCCCTGGAAGAAGTTCTCCAGCACCACGGCGCTGAACATCAGCGGGCGGTTGCCGGGGTGGAGCGCCAGGAAGTAGTAGCTGGCGTTCACCAGCGACTGCAGCAGGCCGAAGATCCAGAGCGAGCGCACCAGCCCGATCCGCGCCTGCGCCGCGCCGCCCGCGACCACCCCCACGATGGTGGCCGCCAGCCCGATCACCCCCTGCACAGTGCCGATGTCCGTCTGCGTGAAGCCGTTCTTCAGCAGGAACGAGGTGCTCATGTTGTTGAGGGCGGCGTCGCCCAGCTTGTAGAGGACGATGAAGAGGAGGATGGGCACCGCGTACACGCCGGCGCGCCGCCAGAAGTCCACGAACGGGAAGACGATGGCCTGGCCCAGGCTGGGCTGCGCCACCACCCGCTTCGGCTCGGGCGCCAGCAGCGTACCGATGATCCCCAGCACCATCAGCGCCGCCATCATCACGTACACCCACTGCCACCCCACGTGGTCGGCCATGATGAACCCCAGCCCGCCGACCACGATCAGGGCGGCGCGGTAGCCCAGCACGCCCAGGGCCGCGCCGGCGCCGCGCTCCTCCTCGCGCAGCACGTCGATCTTGTACGCGTCGAAGGCGATGTCCTGCGTGGCGCTGAAGAAGGCGATGGCGATGGCGTTGACGGCCACCAGGTGCAGCGCGGTGCGCGGGTCGTGCGTCCCCATCCAGCCGATGGCCAGCAGCAACCCCACCTGTGTGGCGATCAGCCACCCGCGCCGCCGCCCCAGGAACGGGATGGGAAAGGCGTCGACCAGCGGCGACCAGAGGAACTTGAAGGTGTACGGCCAGGAGAGGAGCGAGACGTAGCCGATCGTCTTCAGATCGACGTTCTCGAGCGTCATCCAGGCCTGCAGGTCCTTGGTGGTGAGGTAGAGCGGCAGCCCCGACGCGAAGCCGAGGAGGAGGATGACCGCCATCTTCCGGCTCGCGAACACCTGGCCGATCCCCACCGCCCGCCGCTCCGCCACGCGCGCCTCCTCATCAGCTGGTCAGCCCGCGATCCGGTGATCGCCGGCACCCCTCCAAACACACCTCTACAGACCGAACGACACGAGCGCCACCATCATCGCCGGAGGGAAGCATCCTGCCCGCCTGGCTGGCCCCCTCCCCCGGGCCCCTCCGCCCGCTCCGCGGGGGAGGGGAGAACTAATCTCGGAACAAATGCCGGTGCTTCGCCGCGATGCTGGACAGCAGTCCCGCAGGGACTTTGTGCTGTTGTTGCCCGCGAATTCATTCGCCGGGACGAGGCTTGGCTGCTCACCAGAGCCAGTCTCGCACTCATGCCATCGTACTCAGCACTCAGCACTCAGCACTCAGCACTCAGCACTCAGCACTCAGCACTCAGCACTCAGCACTCAGCACTTCCCTATCGATCCACCCCCGTCGTCATCCCCGCCGCGCCGCCGCTCTCCCCCAGCAGCCATGCGGCCACCGCTTCCTGCATCACCCCCTCGCCGCCCCAGGCCGCGAGCAGGTTGCGCGCGGTGGGGATCTCGTGCGCCAGGCGCGGATGGCTGAACAGCAGCACCGTCGCGTCCGGCGCCACGTCCGTCACCTCGCGGACGCGGGACTGCGCGGACGCGCTGATGCCCGGGCGCCCCTTCCACGCGCGGATGTCGGAGTAGAGCGCCACCAGCGGCGTCCCCGCGTCCGAGAGCTCCACCCCCGCGCGGCGGAGCTCGGTGGGGAAGGCATCGCGCGGGTAGGGGGGATACGGCCCGCCCGCGTCGTCCTCGATCTCCACCAGCCGCACCGGACCCTGCGGCAGCGCGGGGCTGCCGCGGCAGACGCGGAGCGAGCGCACGCCCACCTCCAGCGCCCAGCGGCGGTCCGCCTCCGCGCCCACCTCGCCCGTCGCGTCGCCCCACACGCGCTCGGCGGCGGCGGCGATGCGGGCCAGCGCCGCCTCCAGCCGCGCCCGCGGGAGGCGCCCGTCCGCGACGGCGGCCTCGAGCGCGCGGATCACCGCATCGGCGTCCTGCGGGTAGAGCAGCACGTCGCAGCCGGCGGCCAGCGCGCGGACCGCGGCGGCGGCCTCGGTGGTGTCCTCGGTCAGCCCGTCCATGATCAGCGCGTCGGTGACGACCAGGCCATCGAAGCGGAGCTCGCGGCAGAGCAGGTCGCCCAGGATGCGCGGGCTGAGCGTGGCCGGGTAGTCCGCGTCGAGCGCGGGGTAGACCACGTGCGCCGTCATCACCGAATCCACCCCCGCGTCCACCGCGGCGCGGAACGGCTTCAGGTCGTCCTCCAGCACCTCGCGCGAGACGGCCACGGTGGGGCGCTCGATGTGCGAGTCGCCCTTCGTGCGGCCGTGCCCGGGAAAGTGCTTGGCGCACGACAGCGCCCCGCCGCGCCGGCAGCCGCGCACCCACGCGGCCACCTGCCGCGCGACCGCGTCGGGCTCGTGGCCGAACGCGCGCACGCCGATGATGGGGTTCTCCGGCTCCAGGTCCACGTCGGCCACGGGCGCGTAGATCCAGTTCACCCCCAGCGCCCGCGCCTCGCGCGCCGTCAGCTCGCCCGCGTGCTCGGCCACCGCCTCGTCGTCCAGCCAGCCGATGGCGGCGGCGGGCGGGAGCGGCGTGGCCCCGCGGAACTGCTGCCCCGCGCCGCGCTCCAGGTCGCTGGCGATCAGCAGCGGAAAGCGCGCGCGCCTCCGCAGCTCGGCCGTCAGCTCGCGCACCCCGTCCGCTTCGCCGCCGAAGAGGATGAAGCCGCCCACTCCCAGCGCCAGCCCGCGCTCGATGGTGTCGCGGAACCCCTCAAAGCCGTTCTCGTTGCTCCATCGCAGCGCGGGCAGCAGCAGCCGCGCAACCTCCAGCCGTTGATCCGTCATCTTCCTGATTACCGGTTTGGTCTCGACAACAACTGCAAAACTGCACGGCGGCGAGCCCCTTCGCGCACCCGCGGAGCCCGATCCAGCATCCGCGCGCCTTCGCGAGCTGATCGCAGCGATGACGTCGACGCGCCGCGATGCTCGCCCAGCTACCTCTCCCGGTACGGGAGAGGTGGACGGCCTGAACCGGCCGGAGAGGGCGCGATGCCGCGGGAACGAGCCGCCGCCTCTCCCCGCACCGGAGTTCCGCCCCCACCGCAAACCCCCGTCCATCTCCCCCAAACAAAACACCCCTCCCACCACGGGAGGGGCGCATCGCCCGGCTCGGCTTACTGCGCGCGGGGGTTCGGGCCGGGGAGCACGAAGGTGCTGATGTCGGCGCCGCGCAGCACGAACCCGTTGCTCGCCTCGCCCACCATCATCGTGCGCACCGGCGACGCGCCGCCGAAGCGCTCCGGCCGCACGACCGCGTGCAGCGTCCCCACCACCGTGGGCGCGTCGCCGCCGGCGAAGGGGGCGCGGAGGACGGCGTAGTCCAGCTCCGTGGTGGGACCGCGCGCGCGGCGCGAACCCGGCGTTTCGCGGAGGAAGACGAAGGCATCGGTGAACGGCCCCGGCCGCGGCGCGATTCCCGGGCCCACCGTGCGCGTGACGCCGCTGGCCACGTCGCGCACGTGCACCTGCCGGTCGGCCTCGTAGACCACGACGCGCCGCTGCGGATCGAAGAACGCGGGGACCACGTCGTTCACCACCTCCACCAGCGGCGCCAGCGGAACCAGCCCGCGACCGCCCGGCAGCTCCACCCAGAGCGCCCCCGTCTTCAGCCGGCTGCCGGCGTCCGCCGTGGCCGGGTGGAAGACGATGTGCGGCACCGAGTCGTCGCCCCAGGTGCGCAGGTCGCCGCGGGCGTCGGCGGCCAAGGGCGCGCCGCGCGCCTCGAACAGCGTCAGCAGCTGCCCGGCCACCACGCGCACCTGCTCGTTGTCCTCGCGCTGCAGCAGCCCGCGCACGAAGCCGGCGTCCTCCACGTCCATGGCCTGCAGCGCGGCCAGGCGCACGCGGCCGTGCGGGTCCAGCAGCGACGCCCGCAGCGCCTGCTTCACCAGCGGGCTGTCCGTCGCAAACCGCTGCAGCCCCTGCGCGGCCGCCGAGCGCACCGCGTCGCTGGGGCTGGAGATGAGCACGCCGCGCAGCAGGTTGGCCGCGTTGAAGCCGCGCCGGTCGGACAGGAGCAGCGCCGCGTTGGCGCGCACGTTGTCCTTCACCGACACGTCGGTGATCAGCGCGGTGAGCGCCGCGTCCAGCTCCGGCCCCATCACCTCCAGCCGCGCCCGCTCGCGGTAGAACGCCGGATCCGGCTCCTCCACGTCCAGGATGCGGCGCACGTCGTACACCAGCCGCAGGAAGCCGTACTGCGGCGGCGGCGTGCGGCGGAAGAGCGATGCGCACCCGGACGCCAGCACGAGCACCGCCACCAGCGCGAGGCGCGCGGGGCGGAGGAGCGTGCGGGCGAGGCGGGTGCGTGGCATGGGGATCGGGGTCAGGTGCGCGCCGCGCCGCGGCGTCCGGGGGTGAACGAGCCCAGCACGCGCGGTCCCGCCGCGCCCGTGGCCTGCGGGACGTTGGCGGGGATGCCGCGCAGGTGCGCCCACGCCAGCAGCGCGAAGGCGACGGCCTCCTTCGCGTCCGCGTCGATCCCCAGCGCGGCGCCGTCGCGCACCGGGAGGGGGTCCAGCAGCGCGCGGATGCGCCCCATCAGCGTGGGGTTGCGCGCGCCGCCGCCGGTCACCACCGCCTCGTCCACCCCGCGCGGCAGCAGCCAGCGGCGGTACGCATCGGCGATGGAGCGCGCGGTCAGCTCCGTCAGGGTAGCGACGAGGTCCAGCCAGTCGCGGTCACCCTCGGGGCGCACCGCCTCCACCAGGCGGGCCACGAACGGGCGGCCGAACTCCTCGCGGCCGGTGGACTTCGGGGGCTGGGCGGCAAAGTACGGGTGCCGCATCAGCTCCGCGAGGAGTTCGGCGTCGACCTCGCCGCGCGCGGCCAGCGTTCCGTCGCGGTCGAAGGTGGCGCGCCCGCCCGTGGCAAGCTCTACCGCCGCGTCGATCAGCGCGTTCCCCGGGCCGGTGTCGAAGGCGAACGCGGGCTCGGCGCTCCCCTTCGGCGGCACGCGCGTGACGTTGCCGATCCCGCCGATGTTCTGCAGCGCCCGCGTCTTCCCCTCGCCCGCGAACAGCACCTTGTCCACCCACGGCACCAGCGGCGCCCCCTGCCCCCCCGCCGCCACGTCGCGGGTGCGGAAGTCGGAGACGACGGCGATCCCCGTGCGCTCCGCGATTGTCGCCGCGTCGCCCAGCTGCAGCGTGGCGCCGCGCCGGTCGGCGGACGGGGGACGATGCCACACCGTCTGCCCGTGCGAGCCGATCGCGTCCACCGAGTCCGGCTCGACCCCCGCCTCCGCGCAGACGCGGGTCGCCGCCTCGGCCAGCCACTCGCCCAGGTCCGCGTGCAATCCGCAGAGCGCTTCGGCCGATCCGGAGACGATGGCGGCGTGGATGGCCTCGCGGCGGTCGTCGCCGTACTCCACCGTCAACGATCGAACGAGCCGGGCGCTGACGTCGTCCTCGCCCGATCCGCCGATCTCCACCAGCGCCGCGTCGATGCCGTCCAGCGAGGTGCCGGACATCAGCCCGATGATCAGCACGCGCCGGCCCCGCGCAGCGCCTCGCGGACCTCGGCCAGCGTGCGCCCGTCCAGCTCGGCCGAGGCCAGGATCACCTGGTACGCCGTGGCGGGGCCCAGGCCCGGCGCGTCGGCCCGCCACTCCCACACGCCGATGCCGCGCCGCTGCACCTCGGCGAAGTTGCGCTCGCGCAGGCGCTGGAAGCGCTCGAACAGCGCGGCGGGGTCGGGGGACGACAGCTCCACTCGCGGCTGGCCGGAGACGGGCGCGCGGTCGCGCATGGCGGCGAAGAGGATCGCGGTCCACAGCTCGTTGGCCACCAGCGCCCGCAGCAGGTCGCCCAGCCGCTCGCGCGCGGGGCCCTGCGCGTCGCCGTCGCCCAGCGCGGCGCGGAGGGCGCGGGGGGTGATCTCGTAGCGCACCAGTACGTCCTCCCACTCCATTTCGCTCGCCGGGCGGGCGGGGTGCGCATCGTAGAAGCTCATCGCCGCTCCTCCCCTCCCAGGATCTCGCCCAGCCGGCCGCCGGCACGCATCAGCATCTCGGTCGCCTTCTCGCGGTTCACCCTGCACCAGCGCATGACCATCGCCGTCTTCACGCTGCCGCCGGCCTCGTCCAGCAGCGCGGCGGCCGAGTGGCGGTCCAGGTCCAGCGTTTCCATCAGGATGCGCTCGCTGCGGTCCTGAAGTTTCTGGTTGGTGGCGCGCAGGTCAACCATCAGGTTGCCGAACACCTTCCCCATGCGGATCATGGCGCCGGTGCTGATCATGTTCAGCACCAGCTTGGTCGCCGTCCCCGCCTTCATGCGCGTGGAGCCGGTCACCACCTCGGGGCCCACCAGCGGGGCGATGACCACGTCGTACACCTGCAGCATCCACTCCTGGGGATGGGTGCAGAGGAGGAAGCCGGCCTTCGCGCCGCGCTGCTTGGCCCGCGTGAGCGCCCCGTGCACGTACGGCGTGGTCCCCGACGCGGCGATGCCGAAGACGAAGTCGTTCGCATCGACCTGCATCTCGTCGATCGCGCGGGCGCCGTCCTCGCGGCTGTCCTCGGCGCCCTCCACGGCGTTGGTCAGCGCCCGCGGCCCCCCGGCGATGATCCCCTGCACCATGCGCGGGTCGGTGCCGTACGTCGGCGGCATCTCCGACGCGTCGAGCACGCCGAGGCGCCCGCTGGTCCCCGCGCCCACGTAAATCAGGCGCCCGCCGGCGCGGAACGTCTCCTCGGCCATCTCCACCGCGCGCGCCACCTGCTCCAGCTGGCCGGCCACGGCGGGGGCGATGCGATGGTCCTCGTCGTTGATGACGCGGACGATCTCCAGGGCGGACAGCCGGTCGATGTCCGTGGTGGCGGGGTTGCGCTGCTCGGTGAGCCGTGGGTCGAGCGGGGGCCGTGACGACATCGGGCGCGGGATGCGGTGAAGTGCCGATGCGGGCGGAAACGTTCGCCCGCGGCACGCGCGCCAACGTGCGCGCTGCGCCGCGGGGATGCAAGAGCGCGTCCAGCCGGGAGGGGACAGCAGGAGGATGCGGCGCAGGATCGGATCCCGCGAGGGCGCCGCGCGGCGGAGCCCGCATCTCCCCCGGACCCCTCAGCGTGGCAGCGGAGATGCCTCTCCGCCGGCACGATGCCGGGGAGGGAGTCCGCGAAGGCGGACTTCGGGCCGTTGTTGCCGCGAATTCCATTCGCCCGGCATCCCCCGGGCGGAGATGGAGATGCCGCGCCCCGTTGCCCCCGCCCGCCCGCCGCCTCAATATCCCCGTGAACACCCGATCGACAGCGGCGGTGGAGATTGGTTGGCAGATGAACATCCACGTGATGCGCATCTCCCGGCCCGTTCGCCCCATCGCCCGCCGCGCACCCGTGCCCGCGAACATGCCGATGCTGCTCCGCCGCGCGCTTCTTCCGCTCCTCCCGCTGGTCCTGGCCACCGGCACCGCCACCCCCGCGGGCACCCGCGCCGCCGCCGACCCGCCGGAGGTGGTCTTCCCGCGACAGTGGGAGATGCAGCGCGGCTCCATCGCCCCCACCATCGCCGCGCGGGGGATGGTGGTGAGCACCGACCGCGTGGCCAGCGAGGTGGGCGCCGAGATCCTGCGCCGCAACGGCAACGCGGTCGACGCCGCCGTGGCCGTGCACTTCGCGCTGGCCGTCGTCAATCCCGAGGCCGGCAACATCGGCGGCGGCGGCTTCCTGGTGGTGCGGATGGCGGACGGGACCACGGCCGCGCTCGACTTCCGCGAGGCCGCGCCGCTGAAGGCCACGCGCGACATGTACCTGGACGCGCAGGGCAACGTCAGCGACTCGCTTTCGCTGCTGGGCCACCTGGCGTCGGGGGTCCCCGGCTCGGTGGCGGGGATGTGGGAGGCGCACCGGCGCTTCGGCAAGCTGCCGTGGGCCGATCTCGTCCAGCCCGCCATCAACCTGGCCGAGGGCATCGTCGTCCACGAGCGGCTGGCCGGGTCGCTGCGCCGCAACCAGCAGATCGTGAACCACTACGCCGAGACGCAGCGCATCTTCGCGCCCGGCGGGCGGCTGCTGCTGGTGGGCGACCGGCTGGTGCAGCACGACCTGGCCGAGACCTTCCGCCGCATCCAGCAGCAGGGCGCCGACGGCTTCTACCACGGCCGTACGGCCGAGCTCATCGAGCAGGAGATGCAGCGCGGCGGCGGCCTCATCACCCAGGAGGATCTGGCTAGATACAAGGCGGTGTGGCGCGACCCCATCCGCTTCACCTACCGCGGCAACACCGTCATCTCCATGCCCCCGCCCTCGTCCGGCGGCGCCACCATGGCGGAGATGCTGAAGATCCTGGAGGGGTACGACCTGCGCGCGGCGGGGTTCCTCTCCCCCCGCTACGTACACCTGTTCACCGAGGCCGCGCGCCGCGCCTACGCCGACCGCAACACCTACCTGGCCGACCCCGACTTCGTGCGCCAGCCCACCGCGCGGATGCTTTCCGACGCGTACGCCGCCCAGCGCCGCAGCACGATCCGACTGGACCGCGCGACGCCGTCGGCCGCCGTGGCGCCGGGCCTGGGCCCCGCGCCGGCGGAGGGGACGAACACCACGCACTACTCGATCGTCGACGGGCTGGGGAACGCGGTGGCGGTGACGACCACGCTGAACTCGCTGTACGGCAGCGGGGTGACGGTGACCGGCGCGGGGTTCCTGCTGAACAACGAGATGGACGACTTCACCAGCAAGCCCGGCGTGCCCAACCAGTTCGGGCTGGTGCAGGGGAGCGCGAACGCCATCGCCCCCGGCAAGCGCATGCTCTCGGCGATGTCGCCCACCATCATCCTGGACCCGCGCGGGCGCCTGCGCGCGGTCACGGGCACGCCCGGCGGCTCCACCATCATCACCTCCATCGCGCAGATGGTGAGCAACATCGTGGACTTCGACATGGACGTGGCCACCGCCGAGCTCGCGCCGCGCCTGCACCACCAGCACCTCCCCGACACGCTGCGCTACGAGAAGCACGGCCTGGAGGACAGCACCGTCGCGCGGCTGCGGGCGATGGGCCACGCGGTCGCCGAGCGCGACGGCTTCCAGGGCGACGTGCAGACCATCATCGTCCTCCCCACCGGCTACGTGACCGGCGTAAGCGACCCCCGCCGCGGCGGCGCGGCCGTGGGCCTGGCCGAGGTGCGGCGGGTGGTGCAGTAGCCCGCGGGCGGTTGGCGCTCATCCGCGACATGATTAGCTTCGAACGGAGATGATTTCACACCTCGACCGGCTGGCAGCCATGCCTGAAACACCCGTCGTACACAGTCACCCGGAGATCATGAGCGGCACGCCTGTGTTCGTCGGCACGCGCGTCCCCGTCCGCACGCTGCTCGACTACATCGAGACGGGCGACACGATCGAGAGCTTTCTGGAGGATTTCCCCGGCGTTAGCCGCGAGCAGTCGGTTGAGTTCCTCAGGATCAGACCTTCTACCCGAGCAGGTTGATGGAGAGCATTTGCTGGGATGAAGATGGCGCATGGCTGGGATTCTGGCGGGACTACCCCGCGCATTGGACGCAGGACGAGAGCGTCGCCGACCTGAAGACGCACCTCGACGATCTGCTTGTCGATATCCGCAGCGGCGAGGTCCCGGGTCTTCCCTGATCCAATCTCGCCGCGAAAGCAAAGCGCCCCCACCGGCTGAGCCGGCGGGGGCGCTTGCTTTCATACCGTCGCCGCGGCGCGCGTCAGTCGGCGCGGCGGCGCACCGTCACGGGGCCGTCGAGGCGGATGGTGGCGGTCGCACCCGGATCCACGACGGTATCGACATCCGCCGTCGCGCCCGCGGCGGCGGCGCCCGCGGCGGCACCGATGACGGCGCCGACCACAGCGCCCCGGCGGTTGCGGCCGATGACGCGGCCCAGCACCGCGCCCGCGGCGGCCGGCGCGGCCACCTTGGCGATGCGCTCGCCGCGGCTGTCCATGTTCACCTGCCGCTGCACCGGGTTGGTCAGCACGGTGGCGTCGATCGGGTAGCGCTCGCCGCCGGAGGAGATGGAGGTGAAGGCCAGCCCCAGCCGCCCGCGCTCGGCGCTGGTGATCCGCCCCGTCACGGTCGCCCCGGCGGGGATCACCGTGCGCCCCATCTCGTCCACCAGCGCCTCGGTCAGCGTGGCCGTGAAGGTGGAGCCCACGCCGTCGCTCTTCGCGCTCACCTGCCGGTCGAAGCTCACCGCGAAGGTCTGCCCCGCGGCCACCGTGCGCGTGACGTACTGCGGGCCGGCGGGCGCGGGCGCCTGCGCCACGGGCGCCGGCTCGGGCTCGCGCTCCCGCTCGCGCGGCGGGGTGGCCGGTCGCGGCTTCGCCTTCGCGGCGGGCGGGGGCGGCTGGCGCTCCGGCTCGGGCGCGGGGGGCGGCGGCGGGGTGAAGGCCGGCACCTCGGCGGGGGACGAGTCGGCGGTCACGGGAACGTCGCTGCCGGCCACGGGCGTGGCCTGGCTGTCCGGCTTCAGCGCCAGGTTCAGGTCGCGCTCCAGCGCGCGCTGCTCGATCGTCTGCCGGCTGGCGGCGGTGTCCTCTCCGCGGCGGTCGCAGGCGACCAGAAAGGAGGACGCCGGCAGCGCGATCAGCGCCGCGGCGGCGAGGGTGCGGGTCTTCATCGGGGGGCTCCTGAGTGGCGTGTCGCCTTGAATTTGCGGGTGCGGGGGGGCTATCGTCCAGTCCATCGCCCCCCGCTCCGCGATACGACAGGGGGGCAACGCCCGTGCCGAGGTCAGAGTGAAGGAACTGAGGGCCCTGCTCCCGTACCTGCGCCGCTACCGCGTCCGCATCTTCTGGGGGATCGTGGCCGTCGTGGTCGCCAACGCGACCGCGGTCGGCAGCCTGGAGTACATCCGCATCGCCGTCGACTCGCTGGGGAAGCCGGGGGTCACGCGCGGCGACATCTTCCGCTACGCGCTCTTCCTCGTCCTCCTTGCCCTGGCGTCCGGCGTCGCGCGCTACTGGATGCGCGAGATCCTGAACGGCGTCTCGCGGCTCGTGGAGAATGACCTGCGCGACGACTTCTTCGCGCACCTGCTGCGGCTGGACGCGTCGTTCTACGCCACGCACCCCACGGGCGAGATCATCTCCCGCGCCACCAACGACATCCCCGCCGTGCGGATGGTGGCGGGCCCCGCGTACATGTACCTGGCCGACACCTTCGTGCTGGGAATCTTCGCGCTCTGGCGGATGGCGCTGGTGGACGGGTGGATGACCTTCGCCTCGCTCGTCCCCCTCCTCCTCCTCCCGCCCGTGACCATCGGCTTCGGGCGGGTGATCCACGACCGCTTCGAGAAGATCCAGGAGCAGTTCGGCGTCCTCTCCACCATGGCGCAGGAGAACCTGGCCGGGCAGCGCATCGTGAAGGCGTACGGCCAGGAGGCCGACCAGTCGCGCCGCTTCGCCCTGCTCAGCAAGCTGCTGATGGACCGCAACGTGGGGCTGGCCAGGACGTCGGGCCTCTTCTACCCGCTGCTCACCATGATCGCCGGCGCGTCGCTGGCCATCGCGCTGTGGATCGGCGGGCGCGACATCGTGGCGGGGCGCATCACCAACGGCGACCTGGTCCTCTTCCTCACCTACCTGGGGAGATTGACCTGGCCGATGATCGCCCTCGGCTGGGTGGTGAACCTCTTCCAGCGCGGCGCCGCGTCGATGGGGCGGGTGTCGCGCGTGCTGGAGGCCCAACCGCGCATCACCGAGCCGGGTGACGCGCGGGCGCCCGCGGTCGTCAGGGGCGAGATCGAGTTCAGGCGCGTCTCCTTCCGCTACCCCGGCACCGAGCGCTGGGTGCTGCGCGACGTGGACCTGCGCATCCGCGCGGGCGACACCGTGGCCATCGTGGGCCCCACGGGGAGCGGGAAGTCCACGCTCGCCGCCCTTCTGGTCCGGCTGTACGATCCCACGGAGGGCGAGGTGCGCGTGGACGGGGTCCCGCTGACCGGGTGGGACCTGGCGTCGCTGCGCCGGGCGATCGCGATGGTGCCGCAGGATACCTTCCTGTTCTCGGCGTCGATCGAGCAGAACCTGGCGCTGGGGTTCGACGAGCCCGACCCCGCGGCGCGGCTGGCGCGCGTGCGGGCGGCGGCGCGGGTGGCGCGGCTGCACGAGGCGGTGGAGGAGTTTCCCGCCGGCTACGGAACGCTGCTGGGCGAGCGGGGGATCAACCTGTCGGGCGGGCAGAAGCAGCGCGCCGCCCTGGCCCGCGCGGTGGCGCGGGACGCGAGGATCCTGGTCCTCGACGACGCCCTGAGCGCGGTGGACACGCACACCGAGCACGAGATCCTGGAGCAGATGCGGAGCGTCCTAGCCGGTCGCACCAGCGTGATCGTGAGCCACCGGGTGACCGCGGTGATGCACGCCGACCAGATCCTGGTGCTGGACGGCGGCCGCATCGCCGAGCAGGGGACGCACGACGAGCTGCTGAGGCGCGGCGGCACCTACGCCATGCTGCAGCGCCGCCAGCTGCTGGCCGACGAGGTGGCGGGGGACGACGTGCTTGCAGCCGCCGGAGACCGGGTCTAAATTGTTCGATTCATCAGTTCCCGCATCAGCCGCAGGCATGACCGACCTTCGACTTCAGATCCACGGCGGCCACGAAGCCGAGGCCCGGCTCCGCGAGGTGCTGGCCCGCGAAGGCTTCCGCATCGTGGAGCCGCCAAAGCCGGAGACCGGCGCGCACTCCGTGCTGGTGGTGGAGCCCGACGGCCACCCGCAGGGCCCGCACGCCCCGCTGGGCCGCGGCGAGACGGCGCGGAAGATCGAGGAGCTGGAGCGCACCGTGCTGGAGCTGCGCAACCTCGACGTGGCCAAGAGCCAGTTCCTGACCAACGTCTCGCACGAGCTGCGCACCCCGCTCACGGCCATCGTCACCTACGGCGAGATCCTGCGCGACGGGATGCTGGGCGAGATCACGCCGCGCCAGCGCGAGGCCATCGAGAGCATGATCGGCTCGTGCCGGCAGCTCCTGGCCATGATCGAGGAGATCCTCACCTACGCCCGCACCAACGCGCAGGCCATCTCCATCCAGCCCTCCTCCTTTCCCGTGGAAGAGGTGGTGCGGACGGTGTTCGACATGAACGCCTCGCTGGTGGAGCGGAAGGGGCTGGAGTTCGAGACCGCGCTGACCCCGGGGCTGCCGCGGGTGTATGCCGACCGCGACAAGGTGGCGCACGTGCTGGGGAACCTGATCGGCAACGCCATCGACTTCACGCCCGACGGCGGGCGCGTGCGGGTGGTGGCCCGGCGCGCGGCGCACGACCCGCGCTGGATCGAGGTGGGGGTGGAGGACACGGGAATCGGGATCGACGCCGCGCACCACGACCTGATCTTCCAGGAGTTCGCGCAGGTGGACGCCAGCCGCGCCCGCATCCACCACGGCACCGGGCTGGGGCTGGCCATCGCGCGGCAGTTCGTGCGGCTGCACGGCGGCCGCATCTGGGTGGAGAGCGAGCTGGGCGAGGGAAGCCGCTTCTACTTCACCCTCCCCAGCGTGGAGGTGAACGAGGAGGCGTCGGCGCGGTCCGCGGTCGCGGAGGGCGCGGCGGCGTGACGGAGACGGCGCGGCATCTCATCCTGGTGGTGGAAGACAGCGACGCCATCCGCATGGCCTTCACCATCCTGCTGGAAGAAAGCGGCTACGACGTGGCCGCCGCCCCCAACGGCGCCGAGGCGGTGCGCCTGGCCGCCGAGCGCGCGCCGGACCTGGTCCTCCTGGACCTGGGCCTCCCCGACATCCCCGGCGTGGAGGTGGCGCGCCGCATCAAGTCCGACCCCGAGACGCGCTCCATCCCCGTGGTGGCCCTCACCGGCCGCGACGACGACTCGGACCGCGAGGCGCTGCGCGCCGCCGGCTGCGCCGCCTACCTGGTGAAGCCGGTCGACACGCAGGCGCTCATCCGCTCGCTCCCCGGCTACATCGAAGGCGCCGCCGCGGTCGCGGAGAGCTGAACGAGGCAGGTTGATCGGGCGAGGGCGGGAAGGAAAATGCGACTGAAGTCGCGGCTACAACGGCACATAGTCCGCCTTCGCGGACTTCCGGTGCGGCCCAGTTGATGTGCGGCTCCGAACCTCTAGAGCAGAGCACAAAAACGAAGAAGCCCCGCGTCCACACGGCCGCGGGGCTTCGCACGTTGTTGAAGTCCGCGAAGGCGGACTGCGTGATGTTGTAGCCGCGAGTTCACTCGCATTTTCCCACGCCTAATACCAAAAATCCGGCGGAAGAATCAGCGCACCTCACCAGATCACGTGCTGCGGAGATGATAGATCCTTCGGCCTGCAATCTCTTGTGTAAACACTGGTTACAGTGTGGTCGGCCTCAGGATGACGTCGGGTTGATACGGCGAGGATGCACGAACTAAATTCCCGGATTCGGTATAAACCCTCGCATCTCCGCACCACCGATCCCCCCGCTGGCGCACATGAGCCCGCGGCGCCGATCTACATCCCGCTCGGGAAGGTTTCGGGGACCTCGTGGTCGGGGACGGGCTGCATGTGCAGCGGGTGCAGGGCGTGGCTGTGGTCGATGTACAGCATGGCGTCGTAGCGGTACGGGAGCACCGTGGGCACGTAGTTGCCGAACGCCTCGCGCTCGGAGCGGTAGACCACGCCGATGGCGCGGTGGCCGCGGCGGTCCAGCGCGCCGGGGACCTCGTCGAAGCCCTCCAGCAGCAGGAGCTTGTCTTCCGCGGATGCCCGGTGGAGGACGTCTTCCCAGCTATCCGGCCGCGCCTCGGGAACGGGGATGCTGTGCATGGGCGCGCCCCAATGCTCGCCCGCGATCACGCTGCCTGCGTAGCTGCTGAACCCGGCGATCACCACGTCGCCGCCGTACGCCTCGCGCGCGAGCTGGCCGATGTTCACCATCCCCGCGCGGGCCATGTCGGTGGCGCGCGCGTCGCCCACGTGCGTGTTGTGCTCCCAGACGATCGCCTTCGCATCCGGGCCGTGGTGGCGCATCAGGCGGTCCAGCGTCTCCATCATGTGCGTGTCGCGCACATTCCAGCTCGCCGCGCCGCCGCGGATCATCGCTCGGTAGTAGCGCTCGGCGTTCTGCGCCACCAGCGCGTTCTGCTCGGCGTTGAAGTACGCCTCGGGCCCCTCGCGGCGGAAGTCCGGCCCCTTGCGCCGCAGCTCCGCCAGCGCGGCAACGACCTCTTCCTCGCAGTCGGTGGGCACCATCTCGGTGGCCCACGCGTACTCCTGCACGTCTTCCTCGTACGGGTCGAAGCAGCCGTACGCCCGCCGCGCGCGCTCGGCCAGCGCGGGGTCCACGCGCTCCAGGTAGCGGGTGACCACGTCGATCGACTCCCACAGCGAGTACACGTCCAGCCCGTAGAACCCCACCTTCCGCTCGTCCACGCGGCCGCGGTTGAACTCGCGCAGCCACTCGGCGAGCGCCACGACCTCCTCGTTCGCCCACATCCACGTGGGCCAGCGGGAGAAGGCGTGCAGCACCTCGCGCGCGTCGTTGCCGGGATCGTCCCAGCCTTTCGCGTAGAGGTTGACCGTGTAGCAGTCCGGCCAGTCGCCTTCGACGGCGATGAAGTCGAAGCCTTTCTCGGCGATCAGCCGACGGGAGATGCGGTCGCGCCAGGTGTAGAACTCGCGGGTGCCGTGGCTAGCCTCGCCCAGCAGCACCACGCGCGCGTCGCCGATGCGCTCCAGCAGCGGGTCCAGGTCGCCCTCGTCCCGCAGCGGCAGCGCGCGCTCCCGCACCGCATCGACCAGCGCTTCGTCCGCCATCTCCATCCCCCCGATTCCCGTTCCGCCCCGTCCGCGGCTCCGCGTGAGACATCCCCCTCGGATCGCGCCCTGCGAATCCGCAGGTTCTACGCCGAACGGAGATCATCGGAGCTTCGGATCAGGAGGATCGGGAGATGGTCAGCCGGCGATGCTCATCCTCCCCCCGCCGCTCCCGAACGGCCCTGACGGGCAATCTCCGTTCGCTTCTCGTGGAGATGGATCGAATCCCGATTCATCGCGGCTGATTCCAGATCCCGCGCCACTGCGGGTGAAATGAGCATCCTGCGGTATGGAAACCGATGCATCCGCCAAAAACATCCTTTCCCGACGCATTGACGTAAGTTGTTTGTTTGCATAACTTTGCAGTCCAACATCGCGCTACCGACAAGCGTGATCGCAATCTCATTCGCCCACCCGGTGAGACCAATGAAGAAGTGGATGGCCCTGCTGGGCCTTGCCGTTTTCGCCGCCGGCTGCTCGGACGTCACGGAGCAGCCCATGGCGCCCTCCAGCGACAAGCCGCGCGCCTCGGCCTGGGGCGTGGACAACGACGGCGACAACATCGACGACGGCATCGAGGCGGACCTCGCGGCCACCTGGGCGCCCGTGCTGTACATGCCCAACCTGATCACCCGCGACCAGGCCGGCGCCGGCGTGCAGGGCGACTGGACGTGGCCGGCGAACGTGGAGTGGTACCTGGCCAGCACGCAGATGCGCTTCCACCACGACAACTGCCCGGACCACCAGATCCTGAACCTGGGCACCATCAACACCTCGAACCTGATCACGCAGGTCCACCAGCGCGCCACCTCGTGGCTGGGGTGCAGCCATTCGGGCACCACGTACGGCTCCGGCGCGGCGAACGGGTACGACAACGGGTACAACGCCGAGAACCACTTCTTCCTCCAGGCCGTGTACGATGACGTCACGCATCCCGGCGTGCGCGACCCGGCCGGGTGGAAGGTGTACACGCACGTCTATCGCAACAACCTGGGCGGATACAGCATCCAGTACTGGTTCTTCTACGCCTACAACGACTACTTCGGCGGGTTCAACCACGAGTCGGACTGGGAGCACATCACGGTGCAGCTGAACGGCGCCCAGCAGCTCGCCAGCGTGATCTACGGGGCGCACCACACTCCGAAGACGGTGCCCGCCAACCAGGTGACCCTGTACGGCGTCACGCACCCGCAGGTATGGGTGGCCGACGGCTCGCATGCCAGCTACGCCAGCTTCTACGAGTGCAACACCACGTTTGCCGAGGGATACAACGAGAGCTGCTGGAACAACCTGGACCAGCGCTGGTTCACCTGGAGCGGCGGCAAGGGCTACGACGCCGGCCTTCAGGGCGGCGGCCTGGTGAACGTGGGCGAGATGCCGCAGGCGGGCACCAGCCGGCGCCCCATGCCCGGGCAGGAGTGGCTGAAGTTCTCGGGCCACTGGGGCGAGGAGGGCAACATCGACGACACCAGCGGCCAGCCGGGACCGGGCCAGCACGCCGGCGACTGGCTCGTCGACGCCGGCACCGGGTGCGGCGAGGCGTCGTGCACGCCGGTGACGGCCGCCTACATCAGCCACTACACCGGCGCCGACTGCACGGGCACGGAGAGCTACTACACGGCGTACTTCGGCTCCGACGGCGTGCGGCGCTCCTGGGACGGCAAGGGCCTGGCGGGCACCACGCTGCGCACGGTGACCAACCGGTCGTACCGGGACAGCAGCGGCGCGTGCAACAACGCGTGGCCGGGCGGAAATACCCTGTCGAACTTCGTGACGATCTATCGCTGAACCGCAGGGGACAGGGGATAGGGGACAGGGAGATGCGAAGCGGGGGTGGGCGTCCATGTGGGCGCCCACCCCCGCTTGTTGGTTCATCGCGGATTCAGTTACCGCGTTTCCGGGAGCGGAAGCGCAAGCTCAGTTGGGCGCCGGATTGAGCTGCACGTCGCCGCAGGAGAACGGGATCTCGTCGAGGCGGTAGTGGTCCATCTGGATCCAGGCCTCCTGGCCGGGTGCCCAGAACCCGGTAAAGACGAAATAGAGGCCGTTCTGCGCGGGACGGTATTGGACGCTGAGCTCGGTATAATTCGGAAGACGCCCGAACGGGATCTCACGGACGGGATGCTGTGCCGCATCGCGGAACCCGAAGTATCCGTTGCGTACGTTGCCCGAGGTACGCACCTGAGCGTGCAGCGTGTAGGTCACGCCCGCCCTGAGGCTGACCGGTTGGCGGATCGCATTCCACCCCGTGGTGCTGCGGGCAAATGCACTGGTGCTCTCGCCGAAGTCGATTCCCGCGCTGCCCTCGGGATACCAGGGCCTTCGCAGGGCCTGCGTGTGCTGCCCCTCGAAATCCGCATCCTGCAGCAACAGGGACACGCATTGCGCGAGCGTGGAGGACGCGGTGACGAGCGAGAGCCCTGCCGCGAGCGCCGTCACCAGCGTTCGGTGGGGTATCGGCTTCATGAATTGGCGCACGGTGATCTCCCGCGAGATGCGAAGCGGTGGGGTCGCGTGGCTGCGCTGCCGGGCGGCGGCGGCCGAAACGGTGGGCACTGCAGCAGTAGCAGAAACCAGACCCGAACACAGGTGCTGCGCATCAAGCTATAAATGCGGCAGGGTCAAGAGGTTGCACACAGCGGGGGCCTTGCGGGGCCGTGGGGGAATGCGGACCTGGGACATGGATGGGCAACATCTGCGGGGCACTGCATCCCAGCTGTCGGCGGCGGTGGAACGGCAGACCCCGGGGCGGGCGGGAGGGTCTCGGTGCGCACAGCACTCCGCTACGAGACGCGAAGCCGGTCGACTTCGTAACGACGCTCGGTCCAGATCAGTCTCGCATGCGCCGGGTGCCGTGCTCAGCCGTCCAGCCGCACGATCACGCCCTCGTCGCCGCGCAGGTCGATGCGGCCGCGCATGGGGATGGAGGTGCGGGAGACGTCCGTCGACAGCGCGACCTCGCCATCTCCGTCGAACGGGAGGGAGGCGGGGGATGGGGCGAGGTTCAGGGCGACGAGGAAGCGCGACCCCCCGTGCTCGCGCACGTACGCCAGCACGTCGCCCTCCGCGTCCACCGGCGCGTACGAGCCGACGGAGAGCGCGGGCTCGGCGCGGCGCAGGGCGATGAGGCGCTGGTGCAGCGCGAGCAGCGATTCCGGATCGCAGCGCTGCGTCTCCACGTTGCGCTCGCGGTAGTCCGCGGCGACGGGGAGCCACGGCTCGACGGTGGAGAATCCCGCGTGCGGGGCGGCGCTCCACTGCATCGGCGTGCGCTCGGGGTCGCGGCCCAGCCCCATCCCCGGAACGTTCTTCTCGAACGGGTCGTGCACGCGGTCCGGCGGGATCGGCACGTCCTCCATCCCGATCTCGTCGCCATAGTAGATCGTCGGCGTGCCGCGTAGCGTCAGCAGCAGCATCGCCGCGACTCGCGCCTGCGCGGCTCCCACGCGGGTCACGATGCGGTGGCGGTCGTGGTTGCCCAGCACCCAGTTGGGCCACGCGCCCGGCGGCAGCAGCGATTCGTATCTCCGCACCGCCGCGTCGATCTGCCGCGCGAGCCAGGGAAGCTCGATCAGCTGGAAGTTATAGGGGAAGTGGCATCCGGCGCCGCCCGCGCCGTAGTACGCCATCACCCGCTCCGGCGCGTTGTAGATCTCGCCGATCAGCACGCGGTCATCGCCGAACTCCTCCGTCACCTTCCGCATCCGGGCGATCACGTCGTGCACCTCGGGGCGGTCGCCGGACCAGTGGCGCAGCAGCGAGCGGAAGGGATCGTCGCCGGGGCGGAAGTCCGGATTCGGCGGGTTGTCGCGGAAGCGGTCGTCCTTGATGACGTTCTGCACCGCGTCCACCCGCAGCCCGTCCACGCCGCGCGCCAGCCAGAAGCGCATCACCTCCAGCATCTCCGCCTCGACCGCGGGGTTGCGCCAGTTCAGGTCCGGCTGCTCGCGGAGGTAGGTGTGCAGGTAGTACTGGCCGGTGGGGGGATCCAGCGTCCACGCGCTCCCGCCGAAGGTGCTCAGCCAGTTGTTGGGCGGTCCGCCGTCCGGCGCCGGGTCGCGCCACACGTACCAGCCGCGCCGCGGGTTCTCGCGCGAGGAGCGGGACTCCGCGAACCAGGGGTGGAGATCGGAGGTGTGGTTGGGGATGAAGTCCAGGATCACGCGCAGCCCCCGCGCGTGCGCCGCCTCCAGCAGCCGGTCGAAGTCGTCCAGCGTGCCGAAGATGGGATCGACGGCGCGATGGTCGGTCACGTCGTACCCGAAGTCGCGCATCGGCGAGGGATAGAAGGGCGAGATCCACACCGCGTCCACGCCCAGGCGGCGCAGGTGGTCCAGCTTCGCCGCGATCCCCGGCAGGTCGCCCACGCCGTCGCCGCTGGTGTCGAAGAACGAGCGCGGGTACACCTGGTACATCACCCCGCGCTGCCACCAGCGGAACCCGTCCCCGCTCTCGCTCCCTTCGATCGTCATCTACAGGCTCCTGAACCGATTGGGTCTCACGCGGAGCCGCGGAGACGCAGAGAACTCATCGCACACGGCGCTTCCTCTGCGTCCTCCGCGACCTCCGCGTAAGACATTTCTTTGGGGGATGCCGGATCACCCGAATCCTTTTTCCGCGAGCGCCCGTAGATGCATCGCCCGATCCGTCTCACCCGCACCCCGAGCAACGACGATGGCCGATCCACCGCCCTGGTTCTTCCTGGCGCTTTTCCCCGTGCTCGCCGCGAGCGCGGGGATCGTGATCCGCAGCATCGGCACCGCGGTGGCGCGGGTGCGCGGGCCCCGGCAGCCGGCCCAGCTCGCGCCGCCGCCGCCCCCGGCCGCCGTGCCGACCGCGGAGGTGCTGCGCCTGCAGGCGGAGGTGGACGAGCTGCGGACGCAGGTGGAGCGCCTGCGCGCCGCGGAGTCGTTCTACGCGCAGCTGCAGGCGCCCTCCGCGCAGGCCGCGCCGCCCCGCGCCTGACGCCGGGCTCCCCGGACGGGCACCGGGCACGTTATGTTGTCCGTTCCACCCGGCGTTCCGGATCGGCGGCATCCATCGGGCACGGCAGCGCCGGGCCCGCGACCGGAGCAACCTCTTCCTGCACCCGATCTTGTTCGGCGGAATCGACTTCGTCTTCATCGCCATCGGCATCTCCATCGTGGCCCGCGCGGTCAACGGCCGGCGGCGCTATCGCGACCTTCCCCCTCCGCAGCAGGTGATGCTGGAGGACCCGCGCGTGCCGCAGCTGCAGGCCGAGCTGGACGAGCTGCGCAGCCACGTGGAGCGCATGCACGCGACCGAGAGCTTCTACGCGCAGCTGAACGCTCCCGCGCCGCAATCGGCGGCCGCACAGCCGCCGGCCGCGGCCCCGCCCGCTCAAGCGACCGCGGCGGAGCCTCCGGCGCCAACTCCGAAGGCGCCGCAGGGGAGCTGATGGCCCCGAATGGAATTCGGGGGCAACAACGGCACGAAGTCCCTGCGGGACTGCCATCCGGCATCGCGGCGGCTTCGGCGGCGCCTGCGCGGCCGCGAAGAGCCAGCCAGCAACGCAGAAGCCTCGCCGACCGCGCGAGGCTTCTGCCGTTTCGTACTTCCGTACTCCCCGTACTTTCGTACTTCCGTTCAGCTTTCCCGCGCCGGCCGGATGCTCACCGGGCGGCCCTTGATCGTGGCGTTGCTCATCGCGCGCAGCACCTGGTCGGCGAACTCGTTCGCGACTTCCACGATGGTGAACTGGTCGGCGATCTCGATGGCGCCGATCCCCTCGCCGGGGATGCGGGCCTCGCCGGCGATGGCGCCCACGATGTCGCCCGGGCGGATGCCGCGGCGGCGCCCCACGCTGATGAACAGCCGCGTCATCCCGCCCCGCCCGCCGCCGTCCGGCCGCCGCCCGCGCGGCGGTCCGCCGCCGTCGAAGCGGTCCTGCCGCCCGCGCGGGCCGCGCCCCTCGTCGCGCGCGCCGCGCTCGCGGTCGCGCGGGGGGCGGCGCTCGTCCCACTGCGGGATCTCCACCTCGTTCTCCGGCTCCTCGCCGCGCGTGGCGTCGGCCGCCAGCTTGGTGGCCGCCGCGGCAATGTCGAGCGGGTCGAACTGCTCGGAGAGCGGCAGGATCACCGCCTCGCGGTAGGCCTCGTAATCGTCCTCGCCCTCCAGCGTCTCCACCAGCGCGGCGCGCATCAGCTCCAGCCGCCGCGCGCGCAGGTCGGCCACGGTGGGAACGCGCGCCCGCTCGATGGGCTGCCGCACCTCGCGCTCGATGCCGCGCAGCAGGAACTGCTCGCGCGGCTGGGCCAGGGTGATGGCCGTGCCCTCGCGCCCCGCGCGCCCCGTGCGCCCGATGCGGTGCACGTACACCTCGGGCGTCTGCGGGATGTCGTAGTTGATCACGTGGCTCACGTGCTCCACGTCCAGCCCGCGCGCCGCCACGTCGGTGGCAATCAGCAGGTCGGCGGTGCCGTCGCGGAACTTCTTCATCACCCGGTCGCGCTGCGCCTGGTTCAGCCCGCCGTGCAGCGCCTCGGGGCGGTAGCCGCGCACCTGCAGCGCCTCGGTCAGCTCGTCCACCTCGTTGCGCGTGCGGCAGAAGAGGATGGCCGACGTCGGAGCTTCGAGGTCCAGGATGCGCGTCAGCGCCTCGAGCTTGTAGGGGCGGGGGACGACGTAGGCCACCTGGCGGACCAGCGGCGTCTCCAGCTTCTCCTGGCGGACGGTCACGCGCACCGGCTCGCGCATGTGCCGGTCGGCCAGCTCCTGGATGCGCGGCGGGAAGGTGGCCGAGAAGAGCGCCGTCTGCCGCTC
Organism: Longimicrobium sp.; assembly: GCF_035474595.1. Taxonomy (NCBI): domain Bacteria; kingdom Pseudomonadati; phylum Gemmatimonadota; class Longimicrobiia; order Longimicrobiales; family Longimicrobiaceae; genus Longimicrobium; species Longimicrobium sp. Next base: position 14,105 of record NZ_DATIND010000085.1, on the reverse strand, counting down.
CGGCGGGGTTTCCTCGAGGATGGTGTCGATGTCCTCGATGAACCCCATGTCCAGCATCTCGTCGGCCTCGTCGAGCACCACGTTGCAGACGCGGGACAGGTCCAGCGAGCGCCGGCGGATGTGGTCCAGGATGCGCCCCGGCGTGCCCACCACGATGTGCACGCCGCGCCGCAGCTCGCGCAGCTGCCGGTCGATGGCCTGCCCGCCGTAGACCGCGAGCACGCGGATCCCCCGGCGCGAGCCGTAGCGGTGCGTGGCCTCGGCCACCTGCACCGCCAGCTCGCGGGTGGGGGCCAGGATCAGCGCCTGCACCCCGCCCTCGGGGTCGATGCGCTGAACCAGGGGAAGGGCGAAGGCCGCCGTCTTCCCCGTTCCCGTGGCCGCCCGGCCGATCACGTCGCGGCCTTCCAGGAGAAGGGGGATGGCCTGCACCTGGATGGGCGTGGGCTCCTCGTACCCCAGCGCGTCCAGCGCGGCCAGCAGCTCGGGGGCCAGCCCCAGGTCACCGAACCCGGCCGCCTGCGCGGTCTCCTCTTCCGCCACCCCGGCGATTTCCGTCTCGTCCGACACGTTCCCGTCTCCGGCTGAAATGCTGTATGTAGATGCTGGATCTTGCCCAGTGTCATCGCCCGGCGCGCCGGGGGGACGACAATGTCGCCGCCCGCGCCGGGCGGGACAACAGGGGGATTCGCTCCGGGGCGGGGAGGGCGAATGAATTCGCGGCAACAACGGCCCGAAGTCCGCCTTCGCGGACTCGCCCGGCGGCATCGCGGCGCTTCGGCGGGGATCGCCGCCACCCGGCCGTCCCTGTCCCCTGTAACCTGTCCCCTGTAACCTGTCCCCTAGAAGCCGTGCAGCCCCACGTCCGGCTCGCGCGCGTAGGCGCGGAAGGCCTCCACCGGGTCGCTGTGCGCCTCCAGCTTGCCGCGCATGCGGCGGAAGGAGAGGCGCAGCATCCGCTCGCGCAGCACGTCGTCGGGCGCGGTGGCCGGGAGGAGCCAGGTGGGATAGTACTTGTCGCTCGAGGGCTGCTCGGCCGCGTTCACCACGCCCTCGGGCGGGGGCGCCACGCCCAGGCCGGAGCGCACCAGCTCGTGCGCCAGCGCCGGGTCCAGCCCCTCCTCGCGCGCGATGTCGTACATCATCTCCGCCAGCTCCGGCGACATCCCCTCGGCCTGCGCCTCCTCGACCACGTCCATCCGCCGCCGCGCAACGGTGGCCGCGTCGAGCTCGGCGTCTTCCGCGGCCAGAAGCCCCTCGGCGCTGCCGAACCAGGTGTCGTCCGCGCGCCGGCGCCGCCGCCGCTCGCGGAATGCCTCCAGCGCGTGCTGCGCCCGCTCTTCGCGCTCCGCCATCTCCTGTTCGTTCCCGGTCGCGTCCACGTCCACCCGCCTCCCTTGGCTCGTCTCGCCACGGGACGCTCGTTCCGCCCCGCTACACGTCACCCCTGCGGCGCGAGCAAGCGCCGGACCACTCGGCGCCAACCGTCCCGCCGCGCCCCGGCATCGACATCCCGGGTCCATCCCGGCGACTGGTTTCACCCGGAAGACGGGGGGACGAGGGTGCGGCGCCGCTCGCGTGTCATCCCTCATGGAAACGTGCCGCGCGAGGTGCCGTTCCGGAGACGCGCCGGGGGGAACGCCGCGCGCGCCGATCGGCGCTTGGAGGGGCGTTTTCGCTGGGAAACACGGTTCCGCGCAGGGCACGATCCGTGCGTTCCCCGGGGGTTCCACCCGGCGGCGCACCCGTGCCGCCGGGCACGGGAGCCGTTCGTCCGCCCGCACCGGAGAGCACGCCAGGTGGAAGCAGCCGAAGCGCGGCCGCGCCGTCCGGGCGCATGGCCGTGGATCGCCGGGTTGATCGTGCTGGCGCTGCTGCTGTGGGGGCTCACCCGCCTGCTGGACGACGGCGCCCCGGTGGCGGCCGAGCCGGTGGCCCCGCCGCCCGCGCCGGCGCAGCGACGGTAGGTCCGGGAATAAAGTCGGTAGATTCGAAGGAAACGGGGCTCGGCCGGGCAGACGCAAGGCGTCAGGCCGCATCGGCCACGTCAGAAGCCCCCGCGGATAGACGTTGTGACGAGCAGGTGCGGACGGACGCCCGCTCCCTGCCCCGGCCCGCCCCGCGCGGACCCTACTTTCCATGGACGTCCAAACCACACGCCGGCTGGGGTGGAAGGAGCACCGATGGTCCCCATCGTCCGCAGGTCCGCGCTGTTGGCCGCCGCGGTGGCCGCAGTGGCCGCGCTCGCGGCGCCGCAGGCCCAGGCCCAGTACTTCGGGCAGAACAAGGTCCAGTACCGGACCTTCGACTTCCGCATCCTGCGGACCCCGCACTTCGACATCTACTTCTACCCCGAGGAGGAGGCGGCCGCGCGCGACGCCAGCCGGATGGCCGAGCGGTGGTACGCCCGCTACTCGCGCATCCTGGACCACGAGTTCGAGGCGCGCCAGCCGGTGATCCTGTACGCCAGCTCGCCCGAGTTCCAGCAGACCTCGGCGCTGCAGGGCGAGATCGGCGAGGGCACCGGCGGCGTGACCGAGGTCTTCAAGCAGCGCGTGATCCTTCCCTTCGCCGGGCCGTACGCGGAGACCGACCACGTGCTGGGGCACGAGCTGGTGCACGCCTTCCAGTACGACATCACCGGGCTGGGGCGCGCCGGCGGCGGGCTGGAGGCGGCGGCCGCGCGCTTCAACGCGCCGCTCTGGTTCATCGAGGGAATGGCCGAGTACCTCTCCATCGGCCCCGTGGACCCCAACACGGCCATGTGGCTGCGCGACGCCGCGCTGACCAACAACCTGCCCACGCAGGGGCAGCTGAACTACGACCCGCGCTTCTTCCCCTACCGCTGGGGGCAGGCGCTGTGGGCGTACATCGGCGGGCGCTGGGGCGACGCGGCGATCGGGCAGATCCTGAAGCAGGTGGGCCAGGGGGTGCCGTACGAGGACGCGTTCACGCGCATCCTGAACTCGGACCTTGACCAGATCATCAAGGACTGGCACGACTCCATCCGCCGCACCTACCTGCCGCTGCTGACCCAGCAGCGCGAGGCGCGCGAGACGGCCACGCCGCTGGTGGTGAGCCGCGACCGGCGCGGCGGCTACAACGTGTCGCCCTCGGTATCGCCCGACGGGCGCCAGTTCGCCTTCCTCAGCACGCTGAACCTGCTGGACATCGAGCTGTACCTGGGCGACGCGGAGACGGGGCGGGTGGTGCGCCGGCTGGTGCACGGCACGGCGCTGGACCCGCACTTCGGCTCCTTGCGCTTCATCAACTCGGCGGGCGCGTGGTCGCCCGACCAGCGGCGCTTCGCCTTCTCGGCGCTGCGCAAGGCCCACGACGTGGTGGTGCTGCTCGACATCCAGTCGGCGCGTATCACCCGCGAGTACGAGATCCCGGGGGTGGGCGAGATCAGCAATCCCACCTTCACGGCCGACGGGAACACGGTGGTGGTCTCGGGGCTGAAGGGTGGGATCAGCGACCTGTACGCGGTAGACCTGAACACCGGGCAGACGCGGCAGCTGACCAACGACAAGGCCGCGCAGATGCAGCCCGCGTTCAGCCCCGACGGCCGCACGCTGGCGTACGTGACCGACGCGGGCACCGACGTGACCGCGCTGACCTACGGCAACTACCGGCTGGCGGTGATGGACTGGGCCAGCGGGCAGACGCGCGTGCTGGCGGGGACCGAGGCGGGAAAGAACATCAACCCGCAGTGGGCGCGCGACGGGTCGGGGCTGTACTTCATCAGCGACCGTACCGGCATCGCCAACGTGTACCGCACCGACCTGAACGGCGGCTCGCTCACGCAGGTGACCAAGCTGTTCACGGGGGTCAGCGGCATCACCAACCTGAGCCCGGCCATCTCGTCGGCCACGCGCGCCGACCGGCTGGTGTTCACGGTGTACGAGCACAACTCGTACAACATCTACACCATCGCCAACCCCGCGCAGCTGGCGGGCACGGCGCCCGAGACGCCGCAGCTGGCCGCCAACGGCGAGCCGCTGCCGTCGCTGCTGCCGCCCAGCCCGCGCCCGGTGGAGCCGGCGTACAACCGGGTGTACGCGCTGATCCACGACCCGGTGTTCGGCCGTCCCGAGCCCGAGGCGCCGGCCACCTACGCGGTGGCGCCGTACCGCCCGCGGCTGTCGCTGGACTACCTGGGGCAGCCCACGGTGGGCGCGGCCGCGTCCAGCGGGCCGTACGCGCGCGGCGGGGTGTACGGCGGGGTGGGCGGCATCTTCAGCGACGTGCTGGGCTACCACACCATCTACGGCACCATCCAGGCGCAGGGGCAGCTGGACGAGATCGGCGGCAACGTGGTGTACCTGAACCAGAAGCACCGCTGGAACTGGGGCGCCAGCGTGCAGCGGCTGCCGTACATCGCCGGCGGCGTGCAGCAGGGCTTCGACGACGCGGGGAACCTGCACGATCAGCTGGTGGTCTACCGCTACTTCGACAACAGCGCCTACGGGATCGTGCAGTACCCGTTCTCGCGGGTGCAGCGGGTGGAGCTGGCGGGCGGGGTGCGGCGGATCACGCAGGACCTGCAGATCCGCGACTACACCTACGACCCCAGCGGCTCGGTGGTGATCGACTACCAGGAGAGCAAGCAGAGCCTGGGGTCGTGGAACCTGGCCGAGGGCACGGCGGCGCTGGTGTACGACAACGCGCTGAACGGCTACACCAGCCCCATGGTGGGGCAGCGCTACCGCTTCGAGTTCGCGCCCACCATCGGCGACCTGCACTACAACTCGGTGACGGCCGACTACCGGCGCTACTTCCTGGCGCGGCCGGTGACGCTGGCCGTGCGGGCGCTGCACTTCGGGCGCTACGGGCGCGACGAGGCCGTCCCCAGCGCGGTGTTCCTGGGCTATCCCTCGCTGCTGCGCGGCTACGGCTACGGGAGCGTGCAGAACGACTGCCTGGCCGAGCTCGAGAGCTCGGGAACGGGGCCAGACTGCGACGTGTTCCAGGCGCTGTTCGGCAGCCGCATGGCGGTGGGGAACGTGGAGCTGCGCCTGCCGCTGATCCGCAACCCGGTGCGCGGCTCGGTGCAGGTGCCGCCGGTGGAGGTGTTCACCTTCCTGGACGCCGGCGCCGCGTGGGGCAAGCTGCAGGCGAGCGACGGCAGCATCGTCACCACGCACCTGAACTTCGAGCGCGGCCTGGGCACCGACCTTTCGCAGCGCGGGTTCCTGACCAGCGGCGGCGTGGGCGCGCGAATGAACCTGTTCGGCTACATCATCGTGGAAGCCGACTACGTGAACGCCTTCGACCGGCCGACCCACTGGCACTGGCAGTTCAGCTTCCAGCCGGGCTTCTAACACCAAAGTGCGGGAGTGCGGAAGTGCGGGAGTGCGAAAGCGCTCCCGCACTTCTGCTTTGGGGGGATGGGGATCGACAAACCGCGGGAACGCTCGGTGGGCGTCGCTCCTGCGCTCGCGCCGCCCTCTCCCCGCGTTTTAGAGCGCTCGCCCTCTCCCGTACCGGGCGAGGGGGCTGTCCAGCACGGGCGCACCCTGCAGCCTCTGCTCACGCAAAAGCTTCCCCGTGCCGGGGATGCCTGATGGCTACCTCTCCCGGTACGGGAGAGGTGGACGGCCTCGGCCGGCCGGAGAGGGCGCGATGCGGCGGCAACGCGCGGACGCCGGTCCCACGCCACCCCGACGCACTTCCGCACTTCCGCACTTCCGTTGTTCGCACTTTCGCACTTTCGCACTCTCGCACTATTATCCCGCCCATGCCCTCCGAGTCCGCCGTCACCGAAAGCAAGGAAGCCCGCCGCCGCGCGATCCTGGACAGCGCGGTGCGGGTGTTCGCCGAGCATGGCTTCTTCGCCGCACGGATCCGCGACATCGCAGCGGGGGCGGGGGTGGCCGAGGGCACCATCTACCTGTACTTCGATGGCAAGGACGACCTGCTGCTGACCGCCTTCCGCGACAAGGTGGCCGAGTTCGTGGGCTCGGTGCGTGACGTGATGCCGTCGCACGCGCCGTTCGAGGAGCGGCTGGCGCGCTTCATCGGGCTGCAGTTCGAGAACATCCAGGCCGAACCGGCGCTGGCCACCGTGCTGCTGCTGGAAAGCCGCCAGAGCAGCAAGTTCTACGGCGGCGCCGTGCGCGACGTGCTGCGCACCTACGCGCAGGCCATCGACGAGCTGCTGGCCTCGGGCGTCTCCGAGGGCGCGGTCCGCGACGGCGTCGACATCCCCCTCGCCCGGCGGATGCTGATCGGGCTGCTGGAGGAGATCGAGCTGGAGTGGCTCCTGGGCGACCGCACGCGCCCGCTCCCCCCGCTCGCACCCAAGGTCGCGGCGACGTTCTACCGGGGGCTGGAGCCGTAGAAGAAGTGCGGAAGTGCGTGAGTGCGGAAGTGCGTGAGTGCGGAAGTGCGTCAAGATCGCGCGTCCCTGGAGGTTTCTCCGGGGACGCGCTTCCTATTCGCACTCACGCACTTCCGCACTTCCGCACTTCCGATCGGGCGACGTGCTTCACCGCCGGTTCCGCGTCCGCAGCGGCCTGGGCGGCGACGCGGCTGCGGCGGCGACCGTAGGCGAAGTAGACCACCATCCCCATCGCCAGCCAGATGAAGAGGCGCGCCCAGGTCGCGGCCGGAAGCGACGCCATCTGCGCCACGCACGCGACGATGGCCAGCGCGGGAACCCACGGCATCCCCGGCGTGCGGAAGGGGCGCTCCAGCTCGGGGCGCGTGCGGCGCAGCATCACCACCCCCGCGCTCACCAGCACGAACGCCAGCAGCGTCCCGATGCTCACCAGCTGCGAGAGCACGGAGATGGGAAGGAGCCCGGCGGCGACCGCGACCACCGAGCCGGTGATGGCGGTGCTCACGTGCGGCGTGCGCCAGCGCGGGTGCACGCGCCCGAACGCGGCGGGAAGGAGCCCGTCGCGGCTCATGGTGAAGAAGATCCGCGTCTGCCCCAGCAGCGTCACCAGCATGGTGCTGAACAGGCCGAAGAGCGCGCTGATCTTGATCACCGGGCTCAGCCACGTGAGCCCCGTCGCGTCGATCCCCACCGCCAGCGGATCCGGCACGTTCAGCCGCGAGTAGGGGACGATGCCGATCAGCACCGTGGCCACCAGGATGTAGATGACGGTGCAGATGGCGAGCGAGGCCAGGATGCCGAACGGCAGGTCGCGCTGGGGATTCTTCGCCTCCTGCGCCGCCGTCGACACCGCGTCGAAGCCCACGTAGGCGAAGAACATCACCGCCGCGCCGCGCATCACCCCGCTCCACCCGAACGCGCCGAAGTCGCCGGTGTTGGGGGGGATGAACGGCGTCAGGTGCTCGCGCCGGACGTACGCCGCGCCGGCGGCGACGAAGACGAGGAGGACGGCCACCTTCACCACCACCAGCACCGTGTTGGTGTTCGCCGACTCGCGGATGCCGATGGCCAGCAGCGCGGACACCAGCAGGACGATGCACGCTGCGGGGAGGTTGAAGACCCCGTGCGCCGTCCCGCCGCCGGGGAGCGCGACCATCACCTCCGGCGCCGCCGTCAGCCGCGCGGGAAGGCGGATCCCCAGGTCGCCCAGGAAGCTGACGAAGTACCCCGACCATCCCACGGCGACGGTGGAGGCCGACAGCGCGTACTCCAGCATCAGGTCCCACCCGATGATCCAGGCGAAGATCTCGCCCGCCGTGGCGTAGGCGTAGGTGTACGCGCTCCCCGCCACGGGAATCATGGACGCCAGCTCCGCGTAGCACAGCCCCGCCAGCGCGCAGGCGAGCGCCGCGATGACCATGCTGACCACCAGCGCCGGCCCGGCGTTCTGCGACGCGGCGGTGCCGGTGAGCACGAATATCCCGGTGCCGATCACCGAGCCGATGCCGAGCGTGGTCAGGTTCACCGGCCCCAGCGACCGCCGCAGCGTGCCGCGCCCGGCCTCGGCCTGCAGATCGAACACGCTCTTCCGTGACAGCAACCCCATCCGCCGCCTCCGCGCGCGAGGAACGTCCGTCCCGGCCCGGATGCGGCCCGGGGAATCATCTCCCGGAACGCTACCGGTCCCGCGCGCGGCGGCGGCTTTGCTTTCGTACGAAGGTTGTAAGGAAGTGGCGAGGGAACGGAGAGCGGCGGAGAACGGCGGAGAGCGGCGGCGGGAAAGCGGATGCGACTGAAGTGGCGGACGCGCGCTCACCCGCATTTGCGGGATCGTCTCATCCTGGCCGATGTCCTCCGTGCGGGACGAGCTTTGGGCGGATTCCTCGACGAGGAGGCGGTCCAAATCTGGTCCACCTGGGCCAAATCTGGCCCGGTTGTGCCGAATCTGGCCCACGTCTGAGTGGGCCGCGTCACTGCGCGATGCGGTAGCCGGCTTTCCAGACGGTTACGATGTGGCGGGGGTCGGCGGGGTCGTCCTCGAGCTTGCGGCGGAGCTGGGCCACGTGCATGTCGACGGTGCGGGTCATCACGGCGGCGCGGTGGCCCCACACCTCGGCCAGCAGCTCCAGCCGCCCGGCCACGCCGCCCTTGCGCCGCACCAGCGCCATCAGCAGGTCGAACTCCTTGGGCGTGAGCGCCACCTCGCTGCCGCGGCGGCGCACGGCGCGCGAGGCGGGGCTCACCTCGATGTCGCCGATGGTCACCAGCGCCGGGGCGGGCGCGGCCTCGGCGGGCGCCGGGCGGGCGCGGCGCAGGAGGGCGGTGACGCGCGCGATCAGCTCCAGCAGCCCGAACGGCTTGGTCACGTAGTCGTCCGCGCCCAGGCGGAAGCCCGTCACCTTGTCGCTCTCGGCGCCGCGCGCGGTCAGGATCAGCACGGGCACGTCGCGGCCCTCCTCGCGCAGCGCCTTCAGCACGCGGTAGCCGTCCATCTCCGGGAGCATCAGGTCCAGGATGACGAGGTCGGGATTCGTCTCCCGCGCCGCGCGCAGCCCCTCGGCCCCGTCGCGGGCGACCGCGACCTGGTGGCCCTCCAGCTCCAGGCTGGCGGTGAGGCCGTAGGCGAGGTTGGCGTTGTCCTCCACGACCAGGATGCGGCTCATCGCGCGGCTCCCGCGACGTGGGCGGCGGCGGGCTCGGGCGCCGGGCCGGCGTGCATCGCGTACGGGAACTCCACCCAGAAGCGCGCGCCGCCGCCGGGCGCCTCGCCCACGCCCGCGCGGCCGCCGTGCAGCTCCACCAGGTCCTTCACCACCGCCAGCCCGATCCCGCTGCCGCCCGTCGCGCCCTCGGCATCGCGCGCGAGGCGGCGGTACGGCTCCCACACGCGCGTCCGCTCCTCCCACGGCACACCGGGGCCGCGGTCGTCCACGGCGATGCGCAGCGCCAGCCCGCGCAGCTCGGCGCGGACGCGCACCGTCTGCCCCGGCGGGCCGTACTTCACCGCGTTGTCCAGCAGGTTCAGCAGCACCTGCCGCAGCGCGTCGGGGTCGATGCGGGCCACCACGCCCTCGTCCGCCTCCACCGCGAACTCCGCCTCGCGGGTGCGGGCGAGCGGCGCGAAGGAATCGACGATCTCGCGGATGAGCGGCGCGGTTTCGACCGGATTAGGCTGCACACGCCCGGCGCCGCGCTGGGCGCGGGAGAAGTGGAGGATGTTCTCCACCAGCCACGAGAGGCGACGCGACTCCTCGGCGATGATGCGGACGGAGCGCGCGCGCTGCTCGGCGCCGGTCATGCGGCCGGAGTCCAGCAGGTCGGAGAAGAGGCGGATCTGCGCCAGCGGCGTGCGCAGCTCGTGCGAAACGCCCGAGACGAAGTCGTCGCGCAGCTGCACCAGCTCCTGCTGCCGGCGCAGCTGCACGATGGCCACGCAGACCAGCGCCATCGTCAGCCCGAACACCGCCAGCAGCAGCGGCAGCCGCGAGTGCGGCCCCTGCGCGGGCGCGCCCACCACCGCGTCCGCGCGCACGGAAACGCGCGAGACGAGGCCGGCGAAGAGCCCGTCCAGCGGCTGCGCCACGTCGCCGCGCGCCAGCGGCTCGGGGGGATACGCGCCGATCTTGGCGTCCACCCACACGCCGTCGCGCGCCGCGCCGGAGGGGGGCGGCGACTGCCAGACGAAGGCGCCGTCCGCGGTCGACAGCGCGGCGGCAACGGCATCGCGCTGGCCGCCGGCGCGCACGGCGCCGGGGAGGAGCCCGCCCGCGCGATACGCAGCGTCGAACGCCGCGGACGCGAGGCGCCGGGGATCGAGCACGAGCCCCGACATCCCCCTCCGTCCCGCATCTCCCCGGTCACGGTAGATGAAGAGATGGCGCGCGCGGCCGATCGTCACCGCCTCGATGCGGATGCTGTCGGAGGATGACGAGACGGCCATCGCCGCGCCCCGCGCCCGCAGCCACGCGGCGATGGCGGGATCCGGCGCGGCGACACCCATCTCCCCGCCGTCCGGCGAGACGCGGAGCGCGCCCTGGACGGCGTCCGTGCACCGGCACCAGGCCAGCGCCCGCGATGCATCGGACGCCAGCGCGGAGGCGGTGGGCGCGCCGGCGAGCGCGTCCGCGAGGGAGGCGGAGAGGCGGGCACGGAGGACGTCGTCAGCGCGGCGCTCCAGCTCCCAGGTGGCGAACGAGGCGTAGCCGCGCAGCGCCCGCTCGGTGGAGCGCGCCTCGGAGCGGGCGGCGTCGGCGGCCTGGTACGCCAGCACCGCCGAGAGCCCCAGCAGCATCAGCAGCAGCGCGACCGGAACGGCCGAGCCGGGTGCCAGGTGCGGGGAGCGTCGCGGGAGGGTCATCGGGGTGCCGGTCGCGAGGGGTGTGCGGAACCGTCTCGATCTATCGTACCCACGAACGGGGCGGGCGGACCAGACGCCGATGTAATGCTTTCGTAAAAAGCGCGAGAGGCGGCCGGTGCCGCCCCTCGCGTCTCCGTCCATCCCGCGCGGTCAGCAGGGGAAGGTGGGCACGCACGAATGCGGCTCGCACTTCGTGGGATCGAACGTCTTCACGGCGCCGTGGAGCAGCGCGTCCTGCTTCTTCTGATCGACATCGAACGTGTCCACGCTCAGCTCCTCGATGTTCATCTTCAGCTTGTCCATCGTTCGCCTCCGTTGCGCGGGTTCCGAGCGAGCCGCCCGTGGCACCGAACGGGCGGCATCCAATCGTATTCGCTCCCACATTCCGCCGCAACTTCCGCGTAAAGCGATCACGAGGGTCCTTCGATTCCCTCTGCCCCAGTCACTCGCAAGCATCGAAAGCCCCCCGATGACGTCATCCTGAGGCCGGTCACACCGTAATCAGTGTCTGCACGGTCCGTTGCAGGCCGAAGGATCTATGGCATGTCGCCGCACGTGCACGGAGGCAACGCGCTGTCGTTCGGCGCGTTTCCGTAGCGGACGTGCGGCGTCTGTTATAGATCCTTCGGCCTGCAACCATCTGCGAACACGCGCCTACGGTGTGGGCGGCCTCAGGATGACGTCTTGGGGGCGCGCATGATGCTGCCGCCAGGGCCCTGCGCGGCCATTGGATGGCTCGGCGGGCGCGTGTTGAGGATGGGGCGCATCGCGGCGGTGGAGGGCGCGAAGAGCGAGAGCTGGTCGGGGCTGGCGAAGAGGGCGGCGAAGTCGTCCGGCGCCAGGGCGCGCGCGAGGCGCGACGCGAAGTTGTCGCGCAGCACGCGGGCGTAGTGGTCCGCGTCGTAGTCGCGCGGATCGTGCGCGGCGGGATCGTCGTCGGACGAAGCGACGACGGCGCCCGCGCCCGACTGGGTGCGGTAGACGCGGAGGCGCTCGCCGGCGCGCCAGTGCGTGCGCCCGCTCGCGAGCACGGCCTCGTACGCGAACTCGCGGCGGGTGTCGCGCGTCTCGGCATAGCGCGCGGGCGGCTTGGTCAGCCGCACGCGCGAGGAGACGTCGAACGTGGGCAGCTCGCGGCGGCGGAGCGCGTCCAGCGTCGCGAGATACGTGTCGCGGACGCCGCCCAGGTCGCCCGCGAAGAGATGCGGGAGCGCGCGGCGAAGGAACGCCTCGCCGAACGGCTCCGCGCGGCTGGAGCGGAAGGCCACGCCGCGGAGCACCAGGGTGCCGTCGTAATGCAGCAGCGCGTAGTTCTTGGGCTCGTGCGACAGCATCGCCGCGTAGCGCCCCTCGAATTCCAGCTGCACCAGCGGCGGCAGCAGCGCGGCGACCTCGGCCACCACGCGGCGCTCGTCATCTTCCGCCCACCCCTCCGGCACGGCGAAGTACACGCCGTCGGTGTCGGCCTCCAGCAGCGTCACCCCGCGCGCGGCCAGCTCGCGGCACATCAGCGACAGCGTCTCGCGGCCGCGGCGCGTGACCTCGTTGGCGGCGTGCACGTCGGCGAAGCGCGTAAGCTCGCCGCCGGCCGCGAGATAGCCGTACGCGGAGTTGACCACGAGCTTCATCGCGGCCGACGTGGCCTCGTGCGTGTGGCGCTCGGCGGAGCCGGCGGGCGCCGCCTTCGCGGCGGACTTCGCGGCCAGGCGCTGCTCCACCAGCCGGTCCACCAGCGCCAGCAGCGCGCCCAGGTGGTCGCGCGCCGGGCCGATGCGGAAGGCGCGCATGAGCGACGGGTACAGGCTGGCGACGTCGGCCTTCACCACGCGCTGCGCCACGCCGGTGGCGAAGAGGTGGAGTGCCGCGCCGGTGTGCGTGGTCCCGTCCTGCGGCTGGTGCGCGGGGAGCGCGGCGCCGGCGCGCAGGTACGCCCGCACCAGCAGCGGGTCGATGACGCCCGTCGCCGGGCCCGCGTCCGCCAGGCGCTCGTAGCGCCGCGGCGCCATCCGGGCGAGCGCGAACGCCGCGCCGCCCAAGAGCCGCGCGAGCGCCGCCACCTCTTCCACGTCGTCGGTCGCGTACCGCCGCACGCGCTCCGGGTCGCGGCGCCAGGTGGTGTGGATCAGGTGCCCGGGCACGTACTCGCGGTCCGGCGCGGCCACGCCGAGATGGCGCGCGACCGCCTTCAGCCCGTGCCCGGGCAGCTCGCGCGCGGAGAAGTCGTAGCGGATCACCGCGTCCAGCGTGTCGATCAGCTCGCGGCCGGGGGCGACGAAGCGCACGCGCCGGTCCGAATCCCCGCCCTGCACCGTCGTCCCTCGCCGCGCCGCGCGCTCGCGCAACCCCAGCTTCCCCAGGCGGCCGAGCGCGAGCGGCACCCGCAGCGTCCGCGCGCGCTGCGCCAGGAACGGGAGGTCGAAGCCGTGCAGGTTGTGGTTCTCGATAACGTCGGGATCGGCCGCCCGCACCGTCTCCACCAGCTGGCGGATCAGCGCGGCCTCGCCCGCGTCGCCCGGCGCGTCGATCTCCAGCACCTCGGTGGCGCCGGACGGGTGCCGCACGGCGACCATGAAGATGCGGTCGCGGCGCGCGTCCAGTCCCGTCGTTTCCAGGTCGAACTGCAGGCGGCGGAGATGGTCGAAGGGGAGGTCGCGGAAGTACGTCCGCCCGGTGGCGACGAGGTACTGCTCCTCGGGCGGCAGCGAGAGCACCGCGTGGGCGCCCAGCTCGCGCAGATGCCCCACGCGGCGCCCGAGGCGATGCGACGCGCCGTGCAACACCGCATCCGCCAGCCGCCGCCCGTCCGGCGCGGAGACCAGGAACCGCAGCGCGCCCGGCCCGTCCAGCTCGCGGTAGCCGAACTCCGCGTCCCCGTCTCCCTCCGGCCCGAGCCCCGGGCCCAGGTGGCGCAGGTCGTCCAGCCGGTCGAGCAGGATCCACGGGCGGAAGCGCTCCTCCTCGCGCACCAGCTCACCCGTCTCCAAGATCCGCCGCCACACCGTCGCGCGGCCGTCCGGCTCCGCCCACACGGACACGATCCCCGGCGTCGTATCCCACCCCCAGAGCCACTCGTCACCGCGCGCGACGGCATCCACCCCCGGCGCATTCGCGATGGGGACAGTCGGCGGGTCGAGGACGGGCGAGGTGAGGCTGGGGTCAGGCATCGAGATCGATCAGCGAGGCGACGTAAAGCAATCAGTCGAGAACCGGGATTCGTCCGGAAGACAAGAACGAGGGGGGGATGCGCTTGGCATCCTCCCCCTCTGATACCATTTCCTTAAGCTGATTGTGCAGAATAGATGTTCCGCAGGTACTCGTAGCCGGTGATGGAGGCGAGAGTTTCGTTGGAGTAGTTGCGAAGGATCGTGGCCACACGCTCCTTCAGCGCGGCGAGGTCGGCGGGCA
>NZ_DATIND010000084.1 GCF_035474595.1 Longimicrobium sp. | reverse complement strand
CCGCACCGAATCGAGGGATTCAAGGCGCGCTTGGCCGCCAAGATCGCGTTGCACAACGTACTCATCTGGTTCAACCGCCAGCATGACCGGCCAGCACTCCAGTTCGCCGACCTGATCGCTTGGTGATTCCCACCAAGCGTTTCAGTCGCCGGTGAGGGGTGCCAGCCCACACAAGACGCGGAGAGCGCGGAGGATTCGTCCCCCGCGCTCTCCGCGTCTTCATCGTGCCGCCGGTCATATCGTGCCGCCGGTCATATCGTGCGACCGGTCATTCGGTCCGGGCGAGGTCCTCGGCCAGGATGCCGTACAGGTCGATGTCCTCGAACACGCCCCACTTGAGGATGTGCTTGCGCAGGCGGCCCTCGTGCTCCATCCCGATCTTCTGCAGCACCCGGCCCGACGCGGGGTTGCGCGAGTAGTGGTGCGCCTGCACGCGGTTCAGGCCCAGCTGCGCGAACCCGAACGCCACCACCGCGCGCGCCGCCTCGGTGGCGTACCCCGCGCTCCAGTGCTCCTTCGCCACCCAGTACCCCAGCTCCCCCCGCTTGTGGTGCGGCTCGATCTCCAGCCCCACCGCGGCGATCAGCCCGCCGCCGCGCCGCAGCGTCACGGCGAACACCGCGCTCTCGCCCGTCAGCCAGCGCGAGGTGATCAGCCGGATCCAGTCCGCCGCCATCCCCTCGGGGTACGGATGCGGGATGTGCGCGGTGTTGTACGCGATCTCGCGGTCGCTCACGATCTCGTGCACGTCGTCCGCGTCGTCCGGGGTGAACGGCCGCAGGACCAGGCGCTCGGTGGCCAGCGTGGGCTGCTCGGGCATCGCCGGGAGGTCGGGGAGCAGGTTCACGGGAGTGGAGATGCGGCGCCGGGCGCGGGGTCCAGCGGCCGCGCGCCGATCAGGAACTCGGCCACCGGCCGCCCGCCGATCAGGTGCTCCTGGATGATGCGCTCCAGCACCGGCGGGTCGCAGCGCCCGTACCACGCGCCTTCGGGGTAGACCACGGCGATCGGGCCGCCCTCGCAGACGCGCAGGCAGTTGGCCTTGGTGCGGGCCACGCCGCCGCGCTCGGAGAGGCCCAGGGCCTTCAATCGCGCCTTCAGGTAGTCCCACGCCTCCAGCCCGCGCGCGTGGTCGCAGCACTTGGGCTTCGTCTGGTCGCAGCAGAGGAAGATGTGGCGCCGCGCGGCCGGAAGTCCCAGCGCGTGCGAGATGCGCCGCAGCCGCTCGCCATCGAACTCGTCCCCGCCATCGGGCACCGACGGCACCTCCGCGGCGTCCGTCATCGGCCGGCGTGCGGGGTGAAGTGGCTGAACAGCGCCGACCAGGCGTCGCGCTCGTGGTTCCACGGCCCGTGCGGGTAGGCGGTCACCTGGCTCATCACCTCGCTCAGGCGGAGGTCGAACGCCTCGTCGCGCATGTGCGCCAGCGACCG
Organism: Longimicrobium sp.; assembly: GCF_035474595.1. Taxonomy (NCBI): domain Bacteria; kingdom Pseudomonadati; phylum Gemmatimonadota; class Longimicrobiia; order Longimicrobiales; family Longimicrobiaceae; genus Longimicrobium; species Longimicrobium sp. The sequence continues at coordinate 73,254 of NZ_DATIND010000084.1, read as the reverse complement.
GTCCAGCCCGCCCGCGGCGATGAAGTCCACGATGCGGTGCAGCTCGTTGCGGTCGAACCAGGTGCCGTGGTCGGCGCAGACGTCGACCACGACGCCGGAGACGCGCGCGAAGTTGATGCGGTCCATCATGCTGCGGCAGACGGGGCAGCGCAGGTACTTCACCCGCGTGTCGATCCCCCCCGCGGCGGAGGACGTTCCGGCGGCCGGGCGCTCCGGCCCCACATCCGCCAGCCGCTCGCGGTCCACGCAGATGGACAGGAAGGTCTGGTTGTCCACCCACAGCCCGGCGCACCCGGCGCACTCGCGCACGCGGCTGCTGCCGAGCTGCACCGGCTTCAGCTCGCCGGCGCAACGCGGGCAGGCGAGCGCGACCGCATCGTCCGCCACCTCCTCGCGGTCGATGGCGTCGCCGCAGTGCGGGCAATGCTTCATCCCCAGGAACACCAGCCCGAAGCAGTGCGGGCAGGCCACGGTGGCCAGCCGCGCGTGGCAGTACGGGCACTGGGTGGCGCTGGGGTCGGCGGGCGCGCCGCAGTCGGGGCAGTGGAGGGTCGCAGCCTGCATAAGGGAGAAGCACGCGAGGGGTGAGATGAACGCCGCAGCCCGCAATGTGGCGCCCCGGCCGCCGCGGATCAATCCGTCCGCGGGAACTTCCGCGTTCGGAGACATGGGTGACACGCTCTGATCGCCCGTGGACGGCATCGACGCCCGGGAGCTGCGCTTCACCCCTCGAAATCGCCGAGAGACGTCATCCTGAGGCCGGCCATGCTGCAACCGATTTGCACGGAATAACTTGCAGGCCGAAGGATCTATCGCCTGTCCAGCACGTCAGCCAGAGGTTCGCGCGTGAGATTCTGCGGGGTTGGAGATGGCGATCGGGAGGCGGCCGATCATCCGCGCGGAAGCTCGGCGAGCAGGGCATCGGTCGCTTGATCGAGGAACGCGATCACCTGCTCGCGTCTGACGCTCGGGAAGCCGTCGAGGAATGGGTCGATCGAATCTCCGCCGATCAGGCAGTCGAGCAATGCCTGCACGGGGACGCGCGTCCCGACGAATACCGGAACGCCGCTCATCACCTCCGGATCCCTGTGCGCGACCGTCGTTGCTTCCATTGAGATGTCTGAACGGGAGATCTCCCGATCACCTCGCAACCTACGATGCCGCACCGGATCTGGCGACGCGGCGTGCACCTCCGCAAGAGCGGCTGAAAGCCGCAGCAACAACGACGGGAAGGCTGCGAGGGAGCCGTTCGTGCAACACGACCAGTTCGGCGTCGCCCGAGTGCTGCAGCCCCGGAGCCTCGCGCAGTTTGCGAGGCTTCCCGTGGTTGTTGCCGTGGCTTCAGCCGCCCTTGGGATACCGGCCGACCGCAATATTGCGGAGTCTGCTCTGGATTTGGGATACCGGTGGGAACGCTTGGGCGCGCATCCTGCGCAGTTGGCGTACAGGGTTTGTCCAAGATAGATTCAGGACATGGTTGATCCGATGGAGACCGCGTGATACCGGCGCTGGTGCTTGCCCTCGGCCTCGCGCAGCAGCCGGCTCAGCAGCAGTCCGCACCCGCCGCCGCGACGATGCCGACACACGCCATCGCCGCGCCGCCCGCGCCGTCCGCCGAGCCCGCCGCGGCGACGCCCGGGGTGCTGGTGGAGCGGCGGCTGGCGGAGGCGGTGCCGCTGCGCGTGGGCGACACCGTGCGCGTGCGGGCGCTCGCGGGCCGCGCGGCGCCCTCCGCGTTCGTGGTCGCGGGCGTGTTCGAGCGCGAGGCCGACCCCAACCGCATCGCGCGCAACGAGCTGGAGCTGCGCTTCCATCTTCCCGACCTGCAGCGGGTGATGGAGAAGCCGGACCGCGTAGACCGCTTCGCCGTCGTCCTCCAACGCGGGGCGCGGGCGGACTCGGCGGCGCGATGGATCGAGGGCGTGGCGTTCGGCACGCGCGCCATCCCCAGCGCCGCGCTGGCCGACCAGACCAGCGCCACTTTCCGCGTCGTCTCGCGCTTCCACGACGCCATCGGCATCGTCACCATCCTGGCGAGCGCCATCTTCCTCCTCTGCGTCATGATCATCCGCGTGGACGAGCGGCGGCGCGACATGGCGGTGCTGCGGCTGATCGGCGTCAGCCGCGGCACCGTCTTCCGCGCCATCGTCCTCGAGGCCGTGGCCATCGCGGTGGTCGGCAGCGCGGCGGGGGCGGGAATCGGGCTGGTGGCCGCGCGGATCGTGAACGCGCACTACGCCGCCGTCTACGACACCACGCTGAAGTTCGCGCTGGTGACGCCGCACATCGTCCTCCTGGCCGCGCTCCTCGGCCTCGCGCTGGGCGTCGGCGCGGGGGCGCTGGCGGCGTGGCGCGTGGTGGCCGTCCCCCCGCAGAAGCTGGGGGAGCGGTGATCGTATCCGCCTTCCTGAAGTCGCTCTTCCGCCGCCGCGGGCGCACGCTGCTGGCGCTGGCGGGGATCGCCGTCTCGGCCGCGCTGCTGCTGGACATGACCATGCTGGCCAGCGGGCTGACGGTGAGCTTCGGCGAGCTGCTGGGCGTCAGCGGCTATTCGCTGCGGGTGACACCGAAGGGAATCCTCCCGTTCGACAGCGAGGCGGGGATCGAGAACGGGCGGGACGTGGCGCGCCGCATCGCCGCGGTGGACGGGGTGCGCGCGGTGGCGCCGGTGCTGGGCGCGCAGTTCCGCATCGTGCGCGGCGACAGCGCGGGCGAGCCGGTGTTCACCGTGGGCGTCGATCCACGCTCGGAGTTCCTGTACCGGCTGACCAGCGGCCGCCAGCCGGGCCCCGGCGAGATCGTGGTCTCCGAGCCGCTGGCCCGCGACGCGCGGCTGAAGCCGGGCGACGAGCTGGCGCTGGCGGGCGAGCTGGACGTGACACTGGGCCGCGCGCGGGCCACCCGCCGCTTCCGGGTGAGCGGCGTGGGCGACTTCCTGTACGACTACGCGGGCGAGCACTCGCTGGCGATGACCCTGGCCGATGCGCAGGCGGCCACGGGGCGCGCGGGCGAGGTCTCGCTCTTCGGCGTGGCGACCGGCGAGGGGGTGGACGACGACGCGCTCGCCGCGCGCATCGCCGCCGCGGTGCCGGAGGTTTCGACGTACTCCACGCGCGAGCTGATGGGGGAGATGGACAAGCGCCTCCTCTACTTCCGCCAGCTCGCGACCATTCTGGGCAGCGTGGCGATGGTCGTCACCGCGCTGCTGGTGGCGACGATCATCACCATCGGCGTGCGCGAGCGCTTCGGCGAGATCGCCACGCTGCGGGCGATCGGGGTCCGCGGCCGTCGCGTGCTGCTGGCGGTGGTGACGGAAGGATTGGTGCTGGCGGCAATCGGGTGCCTGGGCGGGCTGCCGCTGGGGTTGTGGATGGCGGGGCGGCTGGACCGCATCCTCCTCTCCTTCCCCGGCATCCCCGCGCGGATGACGTTCTTCGCCTGGGAGCCCCGCCGCGTCGCGCTGGCGATGGGAATCGTGATCGCCATCGGCGCGCTGGCCGGCTGCATCCCCGGCCTGGGCGCCATCCGCGCGCCGCTCGCGCAGGCGCTGCGGGAAGAGGCGGAGTGATGAGGGGGCAAGGGGATAGGGGACAGGGACAACGAACGGAGCGAGACGCGGTGGTGGTGTGCCGCGCGGGCGATGTCGCGGAGATGGAATCAGCAGTGGCGCGAGCCCAGGAGAAGCATCTCCTCGCTTCGGGGCCCTCGTGGGGCCCTCTCCCCGCGCCTTAGAGCGCTCGCCCTCTCCCGATAACGGGAGAGGGTTGATGTGGCGGAAAGCTCGGTGTGTTGCGCCGAACTCCTCTCCGCGTTGAGTTCTCCCCCTCCCCCGCGGAGCGGGCGGAGGGGGCCGGGGGGAGGGGGCCGCGGCGCCAGGCAACATCGGAAGGCTGCTCCTAATGACGATATCCGACTTGCGTTTAGATGAGCATGATGGCTGAATCCACATCGCCCGACCGCGTGATCGAGGCGCGCGGCGTGACCAAGGAGTACCCGTACCAGGGCGATGCCCTGCACGCGCTGCGCGGCGTCTCGCTGAGCGTGGCGCGCGGCGAGATGGTGGCCATCGTCGGCCCCTCCGGCTGCGGCAAGAGCTCGCTGCTGAACGTGCTGGCGGGGATCGATCCCCCCACCTCCGGCCGCGTGGAGCTGCTCGGCACCGGGCTGTACGACCTGGGCGAGGGCCAGCGCTCGCTCCTCCGGCTGCGGCGGCTGGGCTTCATCTTCCAGCGCTTCCACCTTCTCGCCGTCCTCACCGCGGCCGAGAACGTGGAGCTGCCGATGGCCGAGGCCGGCGTGCCCAAGGCCGAGCGCCGCCGCCGCGCGCGCGAGCTGCTGGACTACGTGGGCCTGGCCAGCCGCGCCCGCCACCGCCCGCCGCACCTCTCCGGCGGCGAGCAGCAGCGCGTCGCCATCGCCCGCGCCGTCGCCAACCGCCCCGAGGTGCTGTTCGCCGACGAGCCCACCGGCGAGCTGGACCGCCGCACCGGCGAGGAGATCATCGCCCTGTTCGAGCGGTTGAACGCCGACGGGACCACGATGGTCATCGTCACCCACGACCCGGGCGTGGCCCGCCGCGCCCGCCGCGTGGTGGAGATGGCCGACGGGCTGGTCGTGAGCGACGGCCGATGATCCTGCGCCTGGCCGCCGCCGAGATCCGCAACCGCCCCGGCCGCGCGGCCTTCCTGCTGGCCGGCTACGCGCTGGGCGTGGCGGTGATGGTCGTCCTGCTGGCCGTGGGCGAGGCCATGCTGCGGCAGGCGCGCGACAAGGAGCTGGTCGGCGGCGGCGACGTGACCGTCGTCCCGGCGGGCGTCAGCACCGAGATGCTGAAGTCCGGCGGCACCGGCTCGCTTTTCCTGGGGATCGACCACGCGCGCTTCATCCACCGCAACCTCCTCGAATCTCCCCACGCGAAGGAGGAGCACGGCTTCGCCGCCGCCAGCCCGATCATCGACGGGGCGCAGGTGGAGCTGTTCGCGGGCGGGCGCACGTGGAAGGGGATCGCCACCGGCGAGATCCCCTCGCGCGCCCGCGCGGCCGGCGCGCCGCCGCGCCTGCTGTCGGGAAGGTGGGACGATTCGGACGCGGACCGCCGCTGGGGCCAGCCGGCGCAGGACGAGCTGCTGCGCGAGATTGACCACTTCCACCAGCCGCGCGGCGCGGCGCTCGACTCCACCTGGGCCGAGTGGCACTACTTCAACGTGGTCCTGGGCGACGGCCGCTGGCTCTACCTCACGCTCACGGTCGGCGGGAAGATCGGCGTGCCGGGCGCGTGGGGCGGCGGCGTGCTGATGACCGTCCGCGAGCCGAACGGCGAGCACCGCGCCCTCACCAGCCGCGTCGCCGATGCGCAGGTGCGGATGGACACGCTCTCGCCGGACCTGTCGCTCGGCGGCATCGGCTCGGTCCGCCTGAACGGCGGCGCGTACGACGTGGACGCGTCGGCGGGCGGGGCGCGCGTGCGGCTCCGCGTCACCCCCGCGCCGCGGCGGTACTTCCCACCGACCGACATCGGCGGCTCCGCGCTCATCAGCGGGTACGTGGCGCCCGCGCTCTTCGCCCGCGTGGAGGGCACCGTCTGCCTCCCGCGCTGCGAGGGGGTCCGCGGCGCGCAGGCGTACCACGACCACAACTGGGGCGTGTGGCGCGACGTGAGCTGGGAGTGGGGGTCGGCGTCGGACAGCGCCACCTCGCTCCTGTACGGCGTGGTGCGGGGGGATTCGGCGTCCACCGAGGGGATCTTCGCGTACGTGGTGGACGGCCGCGGCGTGCGTGGGGTGTATCGCCCCTCCCCCATCGAGTTCATGGAGATGCGGGAGATGGCGGTGGATGGAGGATCGATCCGCGTCCCCCGCCGCTTCCGCTTCGAGGACCGCCGCCGCGCCTTCCGCGTCACCGTCGACGTCGCCGCCGCGCACGCGACCGACCAGCATCGCCCCCGCCGCCGCTGGTTCGTGCAGATGCGCGGCATCGCCACCGTGGAGGTGGACGGGCGGGTGATCGGAAGGTTGCCCGGTTTCTTCGAGACGTATGTGGATTGATCCCCAATCCGGGAATTCAATTCCTGTGTCCGCGCCGCATCACCCCGACGTCATCCTGAGTCGTCCCCGTGCTGCGCGCGTCCAGGGAGGGTGAAAGGACGCACCGTAGCCGCCGACGAGCCGAACAGCCTCGCGCAGTTTGCGAGGCTTCCCGTCGTTGTTGCTGCGACTTCAGTTGCCGGTGATCGGCTGCGCCCGGAACTGACCCGCATCCGCCCAACCGACCCGTTTTCAACGGAAACGGCCGGGAGCATGGGCTCCCGGCCGTTTGGTCGTCTACTCGTGAGCTTCGCGTCAGGTTCGGATGAAGACGAAGGTGACGGGGCCGTTGTTGCCGGTGATGGAGTACGCGATCCGGTTCCCCGCCCAGGTGCCGTCCCACGACCCGCCGTCGGAACCCTGGAAGTGGATCTGCTCGCCGCGCATGCTGAACGACCCCTGCGTTCCCGAGGTGCGCGAGGTGGTCTGCCCTGCCGCCGTGGTCTCGGAGACGGTGAGGTTCTGGAAGAAGGTGCCACCCCCCAGCGTCAGCACGCCGCCGGTGACGGACGCGGTGCCCGCGGCGTCGTGGCGCGTTTCCGCCGGGAGCGGCTGCCCGTTGATGGTCAGCAGCCCGTACGAGCCCAGCACGGCCCCCGGAATGGCCAGGTTGGGATCGGTCGGGCTGCTCAGCGCGTCGCTGCCGCACGCCACCACCCCGGCCACCGCCGCCACCGCCAGTGCGGCCGACATCAGCCGCGTCAGTCTCATGGGATCGGGTCTCCTTCCAGAGAAACAAAAGTGCGTGAGTGCGGAAGTGCGTCCAGCGCGCGCGGGACGGGGATCTGCGCGGGAAACAAGCGCACTCCCGCACTTCCGCACTCACGCACTCGTTCCCTGCAATCCAAGCTCCGGCGCCACGCCGCGCATCGCCTCGATCACGAACTGCACGTGGTCGGACAGCTCCACGCCCAGGTCCTCGGCCGCCTTGCGCACGTCGTCGCGGTCCACGCCCGCGGCGAAGGCCTTGTCCTTCATCTTCTTGAGCACCGACTTGGCCTCCAGGTCCATCACCGACCGCGAGGGGCGGACCAGGGCGGCGGCGGTGATCAGGCCGGTGATCTCGTCGCAGGCGTGCAGGGTGCGCTGCAGATTCGTCTCCGGGTGCACGCCGGTCCGCGCCGCGTAGTGCGAGAGGATGGCCTGCACCACCTCGTCCGGATAGCCGTGCTCGCGCAGGATGGGCACGCCGGCCAGCGGGTGCTCGTCCGGGTGCTCCTCGTAGTCGAAGTCGTGCAGCAGCCCGGCCAGCCCGTACGTCTCCTCGTCCTCGCCCCAGCGGCGGGCGTAGGCGCGGCAGGCGGCCTCGACCGAGTACATGTGGCGGCGCAGGCTCTCGCTCTGCACGTGCTGGTGCATCAGCGCGAGGGCATCCTCGCGCGACGGAAGCTGGGGCATCGGGCGTCGGTCTCCGGGATCGTGGAAGATGTGTGTTCCGCGTCCGGAAACCTATCGACCCCGCCGCCGCTTTGGAATCCGCCACCCCGCCACCCGGCGCGCCGCGTCCCCTCCGCCAACCGGGAGAACGCCGTCCCCTCCACGATTGTGACGGGGATGGAGGTGCGCCGGAGCGCGCGGCCCTCGCCGTCTCACGGCGCGGCGTCGCGCATCATGCGGTGGAAGCGCTGGCGCTCGCGGGCGGTGCGCGCCTCGTCCAGCCGGCCGGCGCGCTCCAGGACCTGGATCAGGCGCTCGTAATCCACCGCCAGCACCGTGTGGTTCACGGGCGACGCGGCCTCTTCCACGCGGATGCCGGCGAGCAGGGCGTTCGCGGCGTCGCTGTCGCGGCCCTGCTGCAGCAGCGCGTTGGCGAGCGCCAGGTGGTACTTCGCCGAATCGGGCGCCAGCGTAGCCGCCTCGCGGTACGAGCGCTCCGCCTGGAACCATCTCCCCTGCCGCCCCTGGTCGGTGCCCTCGCTCCACAGCTGGCGGGCGCGCGCGACCCGCTCCGCCGCGAGCTCCTCGGGCGTCTGCACCGGCGCGGGGGGCGGCGGGGGCGGCGGAATCACGACCGGCGGGGGCGTGCACGCGGCCAGCATCGCCACCGCGAAAGCCAGCGAAATCCTGCCTCGGATCATCATCTCCACGCGGTTCTTCTGCTTCGGGTTGCAAGCATCTGTGTCCACCGTCACCGGCGACTGAAGTCGCAGCAACAACTACGGGAAGCCTCGCAAACTGCGCGAGGCTGATCCGCTCGCTCTGCGGCATCGGAGCTACGTCCGATCTCCTTTCATCCTGCCCGGACGCGCGCAGCGCGGGGACGACTCAGGATGACGTCGCTTGGAGCGTGCGCGCCGTGAAGGACGTTCGCACGAGCCAGCGCATTTCCGCAACCGCCGGACCGCTCACGCATCGAAAGCGAACAGCCGGCTCGAAGTGAGGTGAGGTGTTGCAGGGGAAGGAGCTGGATGTCGTCTCCTGCGATTGTGCAGAGGCGGGCCTCCCGCGCATCTTTGCCGCGCAGATGGGGGATTGAAACGGATTGGGGCGACGACGCCATGCCATCTTCATCCATGAGATGGTTGGCTCTACCAATGGAGATCAGATGAGACAGATCGTGGCGTTCGACCGCGTGTCGGCGGATGGATACTTCGCCGCGGCGGATGGCGGGCTGGGGTGGGTGGTGCCTGAGGAGGAGCTGGACCGCGCGGCCGCGCAGAACCTGAGCGGCAGCGGCACCATCCTGTTCGGCCGCCGCACCTACGACATGTTCGAGAGCTTCTGGCCGCACGCGCTCGACGCGAATCCCCACGCTCCCGGCCAGCATTCGCCCGAGATTCGCGCGATGGCGCAGTGGATCAACGACGCGGAGAAGATCGTGTTCTCCCGCACGCGGACGGAGGTCCCCTGGCGCAACTCCCGCCTCCTCCCCGAGTTCGACCCGCGGGAGATCGAGGCGCTCAAGAGCCGGCCCGGCAATGGAATCATGATCTTCGGCAGCGGCAGCATCGTCTCCCAGCTGACCGAGCACGGGCTGATCGACGAGTACCACTTCATCGTCGCCCCCATCCTCCTCGGCGGCGGCCGCACGCTGGTGAGCGGCGTGCCGGCGAGCGTGCGGCTGGACCTCGTGGAAGCCACGCCGTTCCCGTCGGGCAACGTCCGGCTGCGCTACGCGCGGCGGAGCAGCTCCCCTCCCCCTCCCGGCGGCGGCTGAAGCCACGGCTACAACGGCCCAAAGTCCGCCTTCGCGGACTCGCGGCGGATGCATTCGCGCGTCTGGATTTCCATCCCCGCGCCCAAGGCTCGGGCCAAGCCATGAGCGAGGCCGGTGCGCCGCGACGATGCCGGGGAGGGAGTCCGCGAAGGCGGACTTTGGGCCGTTGTTGCCGCGAATTCCATTCGCCCCTCTACGGCGAGGAATCGCCCCCCAGCCCGTCCAGCAACTCGCGCCACGCCTCCGCAATCCGGACCATCGCGGCGCGGGCGGCGGGGGAGATGCCGGTCATGTGCAGGAAACCGTGCACGTGCGCGGGGAAGCGGATCACCCGCGCCGGGGTACCCGCGGCCTGCAGCGCGGCGGCATACGCCTCGCCTTCGTCGCGGAGGAGGTCGAACCCCGCCGTCACCACCAGCGCGGGCGGCAGGCCGGCGAGGTCGGGCGCCAGCAGCGGCGACACGCGCGGGTCGTCTCCCCTCGCCCCCGTCCCGTCCAGGTAGAAGCGCGCGAACGCGTCGCGGTCCGCCTGGCTCAGGAAGTAGCCCTCGCTGAACATCGCCTGCGACGGCCGCTTCGTCTCCGAATCCACTGCGGGGTAGATGAGGAGCTGCGCCACCGGCCGCCCCGCCTCGCCGCGCGTGAGCTGCGACGCGACGGCGGAGAGGTTGCCGCCCGCGCTGTCGCCGCCCACGGCCACGCGCGCCGGGTCCGCGCCGAGCTCCGCCGCATGCGCCCGCGCCCACCGCAGCGCCGCCAGCGTGTCGTCGAGCGCCGCCGGAAACGGGTGCTCGGGGGCAAGCCGGTACTCGACGCTCAGGATCTGCATCCCCCCATGCCGGCAGAGGATGCGGCACGCCTCGTCGTGCGTGTCCAGGTCGCCGATGGTGAAGCCGCCCCCGTGCAGGTAGACGGTGAGCGGCGGCGGCGATGTCGTCTCCGCGGGAGCGTAGTGACGCACGCGGATGGGACCGGCGCCGCCGGGGATGTCGAAGTCGCGCGCGGAGCCGACGGGCGTCACCGGGCCCCGGAAGAGCACGGATTCGCGGCGGAAGCGGCGGCGCGCGATCTCCACCGCCGGCTCGGTCAGGCCGTACCGCTGCGGGTTGCGGCGGCGCCGGAGCGCGCGGACCAGCTGCACGTGCGGGTCCAGCGTCTGCCCGTCCGCGGTGTGCGCGGGCTCGCCGGAGAGGCGCACGTGAAGCGGCGCGGGAAGGCGCACCAGCGCGCGCGAGATCCACCGCTCCACGCGGTCGGCAAGGCGGAGCCGGTCCGTCATTCGGCCGCCGCGGCGCGGGGCGGGATCGCCACGTACTCCGCGGGGTCCAGCGTGGCCACGCGCCTGCGGAAGCGCCAGGTGAAGTCCGGCCAGAGCGCGGAGTTGCGCCCGGTCCCGTCCAGGTACCAGCTCCGGCATCCCCCCGCCGTCCATACGGTGCCGGCCATCCGCCGGTCCACCGCGTCCACGAACGCCGCCTGCGCCTCGGGCCGCGGCTCCAGCGCAGCCGCGCCGGTGCGCTCCAGGTGCCGCATCGCCGCGATCATGTGCTCCACCTGCGCCTCGATCATGTACACGACCGAGGTGTGCCCCAGCCCCGTGTTGGGGCCCATCAGCAGAAACAGGTTGGGAAAGCCAACCACCGTCGTCCCCACGTGCGCCTTCGGGCTCCCCGCCCACACCTCCGTCAGCGCGCGGCCGTCCCGCCCGCGGATGGCGTGCGCGAGCGGCGGGTCGGTCGGCAGGAAGCCGGTGCCGAAGACGATCGCGTCCACCTCGCACTCCGCCCCGTTGGCGGTGACGATGGAATGGGGATGGATCGCGCTGATGCGATCCGTCACCACCTCCACGTTCGGCCGGGCGAGCGCGGGATAGTAGTCGTTGGAGAGGAGGATGCGCTTGCAGCCGATGGTCCAGGCCGGCGTGAGCTTCGCGCGCAGCGCCGGGTCCGCGATGCTCTTCGCCAGGTGGCGCCGCGCGATCTTCTCCGCCAGCCGCATCGCCCGCGGGCGCCGGAAGCCCAGCACGAACGCCTCGCGCGCCAGGTAGATCATCCCCCGCATCCCCCGCTGCAGCGCGGGAAAGCGCCGGTAGACGCGGTGCGTGCGCTCGCCCACCCGGCGCTGCGTACGCGGCAGGATCCACGGCGGCGTGCGCTGGAAGACGAAGAGCTTCTCGACGCGCGGCTGGATGGCGGGAACGAGCTGGATGGCCGACGCGCCGGTGCCGATCACCGCCACGCGCTTCCCGCCGAGGTCGAACGAGTGGTCCCACCGCGCGGAGTGGAAGGCGCGCCCCTCGAAGCGGTCCAGCCCGGGGATGTCCGGGACGAGCGGGTCGCTCAGCGCGCCCGGCGCCATCACCAGCACCCGCGTGCTGTACGGTCCCTGCGTGGTGTCGATGCGCCACAGCTGCGCGGCGTCGTCCCACGCGGCGCCGCGCACCTCGTGGCCGAAGCGCACGTGCGGGAGGATGCCGAACTCCTTCGCCACGCGCTGGAGGTACGCCTGGATCTCCGGCTGCGGCGAGAACGAGCGCGTCCACTCCGGGTTGGGCTCGAACGAGAACGAGTACAGGTGCGACTGCACGTCGCACTCGCACCCGGGATAGGTGTTGTCGCGCCAGGTGCCGCCCACGTCGCGCGCGGGCTCCAGCAGCACGAAGTCGGTGATCCCCTCCTGCTTCAGCCGGATCGCCGCCCCCAGCCCGCCGAACCCGCTGCCGACGATCGCCACCCGCACCCGCGTTCCCGCCTCGGCCATCGATCTCCATCTCCCTCCGCTCGCCCAGCCAACCGGAACGACCAACGTCCGGCCCGGCGCCGCTCCACGCAAGCCGCGCATCTCCTGCAAATCATCGCCCCGATTCGCCTCCACCGGCCCGCGGCCGTTCTCGCCGGTCCCCCGCGCCGTTAGCTTGGGGCGGGAGATCAGGTGCGGAGACTCACGACGGGAGATGCGGGATGGGGATACCGATCGCCGTGGGCGTCGGGTTCATCGTGATGGGGCTGCTGGCGATGGGCGCCGCGGCCGAGGTGCTCATCCGCGGCCGTCGCGAGGCGGCCGCGTCGGTGGCCGCGCCCGGCGTGGTGGTGGACGTGCGGCGGATGACCGGGCGCGCCGGCTGGATCTACTTCCCCGTCGTGCAGTTCCGCGCCCCCTCCGGCAAGCTGATGACCGTGGCGTCGCGGATCGGATCGCAGCCGCCGCAGCACCAGGTGGGCCAGCCGATCACCGTCCACTTCCCGGCGGAGCGCCCCCAGTCGGCCGAGATCGAGGCGCCCGTCGTCCTGTGGATGATCCCGGTGGGGTTCGCGGTCGTCGGCCTTGTCTTCGCCGGAGCCGGGGCGCTGATGGTGCTGGTGTTCGGGCTCGCGGCCATGTCGGGGTGAACCGCGCACCCGAGCCTGCTGGAAAACGAAAGGCCGCCAAGGGCGGCCTTTCGCGCGTTCAGAGGATGTCCCGCTCGCTCAGGGTCCGTACTACTGCAATTCTACAATCACGGAGAGTTGCGTCAAAAGGGGTAAAGTGTACATTCGGGCCCATCCAACCTTGATCCCATATCGGAGGTGCGCGATGGACGCTTCCTTTAACGCTGCTACGGTTTTGGCGAGCCGATCGAAGACTCACGCGGGGTGTTGCTCACCAAGGACCAGTACACGTATCTGGAATTGTTCGCGATTCCTGAAGAGGAGGTGGAGCTTGGCCAAGACGGATGATCTCGGGCGGACCGAAAAGGGCGGATACCGTCCGCTGAACGAGGGGTATGCGCCGAAGGACCGGCGGACGCACGTGCCGCATGGCCATCGCACGACGCTTCCCAAGGCTCCCGCTGGCGGCACCGGTCAGACGTCCCCGGCGAAATCGGCGAAGAACGCCGGTTGATTTCGCCCCGAGATTTCGATCGAACTGAATAAACAAACGAAAGGCCGCCCGGAGGCGGCCTTTCGCGCGTTCAGAGGATGTCCCGCTCGCTCAGGAGTTCGCGCCGAGACGCGTCACGTTCTCCGCGGCCGGGCCCTTGGGGCCCTCCACGATGTCGAACTCCACGGCCTCGCCCTCGGTGAGGGTCTTGAAGCCTTCCTGCTTGATGGCGGAGAAGTGGACAAACAGGTCCCTGCCACCCTCGTGTTCAATGAAGCCGAACCCCTTGGCGTCGTTGAACCACTTCACTTTGCCGGTCGAGCGGGCCATCTCCTACTCCTGCTGCTGCGTTTTTGGATGGGGCGCCGGTGCGGACCTTCCGCACGGTCGGCGTTTCGCGGGTCGCGCCGCCCGGGCGCGTCTGGGCGCCCCCGCGGGGCGCACACTGGGGGAACTCCTGCGGCTGCGTCAGCGCTCCGTAACCACACGCGCGGACGCGGCGGCACGGGCCACGAGGGCCCGGAACGCGGGACGGCCAACGGCGATGTGAGAGGGAAACACGGTATGGAGCGGGCGGAACCGATCTTCTGCGAAGCGAAAACGGACTGGCTTGCGGAGGATCCTGATGGGAGGAGCCGCGCGGGCTCCGGTCGCAACCGACGGGGAAGTGACCGTCTGGAATGGACATCTTTATAAACGGCACGCAAGTCGATGTCAAGCATCTTGTCGGCAAATTCCCCTACAAGCGCATCCTCATCCGGTTGGACGAAATCCGAACTGCGGGGTATACAATCGTGGCGCACCGCTCCCGGAGGCACTTCCCATCCCCGCACCCGCGGCGTGACGGGGCTCCGTGGGCCGCGAACGCGCTCCCCCGCAGATGAAGGAATCCCATGGAAAATCACGAGATCGAGCACCAGAAGCTGGCCCGGGTGGCCCGGGAGATCGGCGCGGTGCTGCGGCGGCAGGCCCGCAAGCGGTGGGAGACGGTGCGCATGGCCTCGCGCGACGAGGGGAACCGGCACGTGTGGCGTTTCCGCGAGGGCGGCAGCGCGCGCTATCTGCACGTGAGCCACGACGCCCTGCGCGACGGCGACTCGGCCGCGCTCCTGCAGCAGCTGCGCGCCGGCCGCATCTTCTCGCGCCTGGACGGCGCCGAGAGCTCGCTCCTGCTGTCCCGCGGCGGCCGCCTGGAACCGTACCCGGTGCACTGACGCCCCGCCCGCGTGGCGCAACGGACGGACACGCGAAGGGACCGGCCACAAGCCGGTCCCCTTCTCTTTTATGGCGCGGAAGTGCGTGAGTGCGTTGGGACTGCGATCGACGCATCCATCCCCCCCGACGTCATCCTGAGGCCGGCCACACCGCAATCCATTTCCACGCAAGACTTTGCAGGCCGAAGGATCCATAACCCGCCCCGCATGTGAGCCTCGGAGTTTCACAAGCGGTTCTGCATCACCCGCCTTCGGCATCCCACGTCCGTGACTCCGGCATCATCCGGAAGCGGCGGAAGAATCAGCGCATCTCGCCGAGTCACGTGTTGCTGCGGCGATAGATCCTTCGGCCTGCATGCATTAGTGCAGGGATGGAGCGCGGTGTGGCCGGCCTCAGGATGACGTCAAGTCGATGCAGCGCGGATGCACGAACTGATTTCTCGAAATTGGCGATCACCCCGCGTCCGCGGCGGTGCGCACGCGGTGGTAGTGGCGACGGGCCTTGGCGCGGTTGCCGCAGTCGCTCATCACGCACCAGCGGCGGCTGTGGTTGCGGCTGGTGTCGATGTACAGCCACTGGCACTCGTCCCCCGCGCACTCCCCGATCCGCCCCAGCTCCCCCGACACCAGCAGCTCCGCCGCGGCCTTGGCCACCGGCCACAGCACCCGGTCCAGCCCCTCGCCCCGCCATCCCCACCCGAATCCCTCGCCCTCCGGCGCGACGCACAGGTGTGCCCCCGCGGCGGCGAGCTCCGCGTTCATCCGCTCCACCTCTGCCGGGGGCGCGATGCCCCCCGCGCCGAGCGACGAGAAGACGCGGAACAGCGCCTCGCGGAAGGCGATGGCGCGCTCGAACGTCTTTTCCGCGTCGCCCGGCCGCGCGCGGGCCGCGGCGAACAGCGCCTCCGCCTCGGGCTTGGTGACGACGCCCGCGCGGAGGCCCCACCACACCAGGTCGTCGTAGCCGTGCAGCCACTCGCTCAGCGGCTCGGGCTCGTGCTGGCCCAGCGTGTTGGCGAAGTCGAGCGCCAGGTGCCCGCCCGCCAGCTCCTTCTCCGCGAAGGGGTTGATTCCGTCCATTGGTCGCGATCCTGCATCGGGTGACTAACCGCTAATATGGCTCTTGACAGGTTAGATGTCCAGCGGTATCATCTCCTAACCTTCAAAACGTCACTTTGAAGGTTGACGATACCTGGGCAGGAGGAGGCACACGATGCATCCCGACGACGCAGTCGACATCGTCCTGCAGGACCTTCACTCCGCGCTTCACCCCGTTACCGCCGTCCGCGTGCGGCCGGCGGCGCGGCCGATGTCTCCGCTGGCGGCGCTGTGGCGGCGGTACGTGGAGGGGTGGAAGTGGTACGCCGCGGCGGGGCTGACCCCGCCCGCGCCGGAAGCCGGATTCCCGCTCCGCCGCATCTTCCCGTCGACCGGCTCCCAGCGCGCGCGGCGGGTCGCGGTGCCGTGCGTGCATCACCCGCTCGAGCTGCTGTTCGGCGGTGCGGCCGCGGGGTGCCGGTGATCGCGCGGCGGGTGCGCGCGTTCGGCGTGCTGCGGCTGGGCGCGTACGCGGCCACGTGGATCATCTGGGGATCGACCTACCTGGCCATCCGCACCGCCGTGGCGGTCGTTCCGCCGCTGCTGCTGGCCGGCGTGCGCTCCGTGGTCGCGGGCGGCATCCTGCTCGGCTGGGCGCTCGCGCGGGGCGACGAGCGCCCCCGCCGCCCGCAGGCCGCCGCGGCGCTGGCGACCGGGGTGCTGTTCTTCCTGATCGGCCACGGCGGCCTGTTCTGGGCCGAGCAGCGCGTGGCCAGCGGCCCGGCGGCGCTGATGATCGCCACCGAGCACTTCTGGGTGCTGCTGGCCGGCTCGCTCCTGGGCGTCATCGCCGCGACGTGGCGGGCGTGGGCGGGGGTGGGCATCGGGCTGGGCGGCGTGGCGCTGCTGGTGGGGACGGGCGCGGGCGGCATCGACCCGCTGGGCGCGGCCGTGCTCGTCGTCTCCGCCGCCGCGTGGGGAGTGGGGACGCTGTACTTCACCGGACCGCGCAAGCCGAAGTCGCAATTGTACGCGGCGGGGATGCCGCTCCTGGGCGGCGGCGTCCTCCTGCTGGTCGCCTCCGCGATCGCGGGCGAGCCGTCGCGCCGGGCGCTCTCCGACGTGACGCCGGTGGCCGCGGGGGCGCTGCTGTACCTGATCGTCTTCGGCAGCGTGGTGGCCTTCACCGCCTACAGCTGGCTGGTGGAGTTGGAGGGGCCCAGCCGCGCGCTCTCCTTCGCCTACGTGAACCCGCTGGTCGCCGTCCTGCTGGGCGCCGTCTTCCTGCATGAGCCGCTGACCGGGCGCATGGCGCTGGCGGCGCTGGCCATCGTGGCCGCGGTGGTGCTCGTCATCACCGGCATCCGCGCGCAGCCGCGGCCGGCGGAGGCGCTCCGTCCGCCCGCCGCGCCCGCATCCACCCGAGCCGCGCGCCGCCCGCGCGGGAAAGCGAGACAGCCATGATCGCACGCACCTGGCGCGGCGAGACGCGCGCGGAAGACGCGGACGCATACGAACGGTACCTGCGCGAGACGGGGGAGAAGGACTGCCGCGCGCTCCCCGGCAACCGCGGCGTCGTGATCCTGCGCGGCGAGCGGGAGGGGCGCGCGGAATTCGTCTTCGTCTCCTTCTGGGACGGGATGGACGACGTGCGCGCCTTCGCGGGCGACGACCCGGAGCGCGCCCGCTACTATCCGCGCGACTACGAGCTTCTGCTCACGCTGGAGCCCTTCGTGCGCCACCACGAGGTCGCGTCCGCGGAGATGGGGATGATGGCGGGCGCCGCATCTTTGTAGCAGTCGGCAAGAATCGCAGTATCAGATTGCGAGACGCAAAGGATCCTGCAAGATGCACCGGCGGGGGAGGCGCGCGGGGCATGCGCATCCCCCGCCATCTTCTTGTCCCCCATCATCTTGTGCGCGTCGGCGGACGGGGGAACGGTCGTTGCCTTTTCTCCCCGGCGAAGGAAGCACGGCGTGGCCGCGGAGGACACGCCGTGCGGGGGAAAGGGTGGACGGGAGGAGCGGCTGTGTGGGGACGCTTCTTCCGGCCACCCTTTCATCTGCCCCTCATCCGCGGCGCAAAAGGCCGATCCACAACGGCTTGCGCGCCGCCCGAGAGGCGCTTCCGCACGGGCCGGGGGGAACGCGAAGGTTGACTCCCCCGCGGAGTGGGCTTATCATCGCACCTCCGCATCACTTACACAGATCGGGGACGCCGTCTCGGCGCCTCGTCAGCAGCACCCAACGAGAGATGCCAGGATCCCGCTGGACGCTCATGCTCGTCCCGCACGACAACGAGCGCGTACGCTCCTTCCAGGTCGCGTGGAAAGACGTGCGCGCCGTCGTGTCGGCCATCCTCCTCGTGGTCTTCCTCCTGGGCACCTTCACCGTCGCCTTCTTCGTCAAGCAGAGCCAGCACGTGCGTGCCGGGTCGCTGCGCCGCGAGAACGAGCTGCTGGCGGCCGAGGTGAACCAGATGCGCCAGGAGATGGACCAGCTGAACCGGTCCATCGAGACGCTGGGCCAGAAGGACGAGCAGTACCGGGTGATGAGCGGGCTGAACGCGCTCACGTCCGACCCGCGGACGGGGACCACGCGCAGCGTGGCCGAGCAGGCGCTGATGCACCTGAACCCCGAGGTGGGCGGCCGCATCAGCGACGCGTCGACCACGCTGGACGCGCTGACGCGCCGGGCCAGCCAGCTGCGCACCAGCATGGACCAGGCGCTCACCGCGCTGCAGCGCAACCGCGACCGCCTGGCCAGCACCCCCACCATCGCCCCCGCGCGCGGGCCGCTTTCCTCGCTGTTCAGCCCCGGCCGCTACCATCCCGTCCTGCACATCACCCGCCCGCACAAGGGGATCGACATCGCCGCGCGGGTGGGCGAGCCGATCATGGCCCCGGCGCACGGCGTGGTGCGCTTCGCGGGGAACAGGGGGAACGGCTACGGCAACATGGTGGAGATCGACCACGGCTACGGCTACGTGACGCGCTTCGCGCACGCCAGCCGCCTGCTGGTGCACACCGGCCAGGAGGTGAAGCGCGGCGACCTGATCGCGCTGGTCGGCGCCACCGGCCTGGTCTCGGGCCCGCACCTGCACTACGAGGTGGAGATCGACGGCAAGCAGGTCGATCCGCTGAACTTCATCGTGGCGGACGCGATTCCGGACTGACCCGGGGGACAGGTTACAGGGGACAGGGAAAACAAGAGGCGAGACGGGGGATTCCGTCTCGCCTCTGCTTTTGCGTATCGCCCCCTTGGATCCCAAGGGCGACTGAAAAACTCGCGGCTACAACGGCACGCAGTCCGCCTTCGCGGCGCCTTCGCGGACATCATTCCGGCGCATTCGGCGGCACCGACGCGTGGGCGGAAGGATCGTGGCGAGGTTGGGGGGGATGCAAGGCCGAACCCCGGAATCGAGCGCGGATTGCAGGGGGCCGGCGGCGGGCGTAGTCTTCTCCCGATCTTCCCATCTCCCACTCCCCTGAACGGCATCTCCCGATGAGACGCATCGCCCTGACGGCCGCGCTGCTCACGCTGGCGGCGGCGGACCTCGGCGCCCAAGCGCGCACCTGGACCGCGGCCGAGCGCGCGGCGGACTCGGCGCAGGCGCTGGCCGCCTTCCGCGGCAACATCGCGGCGATCCACCAGCGCGACCGGGCGGCGTACCTGCGCCACTACCTGCAGAGCCCGCGTCTGGTCCGCGTGGGCCCCGGCGGCGCGACCTACGGCTACGAGCCGCTGGCCGCCGAGCGCGACACCACCTGGCCGGACACGCTGGTGGCCACGCACTTCGAGGTCGTTCCCGTCGCCCCCGGCGTGGTCTACGGCACCTACCGCTACCGCGTGACGCAGGGCTCCACCTCGCGCGGGGTGAGCGAGCGGGTGATCGTGCGCCAGCCGGACGGGAGCTGGAAGGTGGCGGTGAGCACCGCGTTCGCCTCGCCGGGGAACCAGCCGGTGCCCGCGTTCGCGCTGACCCACGCCACGGTGGTGGACGGCACCGGCGCGCCGCCGCGGACCGACGCGACGGTGGTGATGCGCGGCGGGAAGATCGAGTGCGTGGGCGCGTGCACGGTCGCGCCGGACGTCGAGACGATCGACGCGCGGGGGAAGTGGATCGTCCCCGGTCTCGTCGACGCGCACGTGCACTACTCGCAGACGGGGTGGGCGGACGGGCGCCCCGACGCGATGGACGTGCGCGCGCGGTTCCCGTACGACAGCACGGTGGCGGTGCTGGAGCAGCACCCCGAGCGCTTCTTCCGGAGCTACCTGTGCTCCGGCGTGACCGCGACCTTCGACGTGGGCGGCTACCCGTGGACGTGGGCGCTGCGCGCGCGGGCCGAGGCAAGCAGCGCGGCTCCGCACGTGGCCGCCGCGGGGCCGCTGCTCTCCACCATCGACCACTGGGTGAACGTGCCGGCGGCGCGCCAGTTCGTGTTCATGGGGAGCGACTCGGCCACGCTGGCGGGCGCGCGGATGATGGTGCACAACCGCAGCGACGCCATCAAGATCTGGTATCTCGCCGGCCCCCCGTCGCCCGACACCACGCAGTTCAAGGCGCGCCTGCGCATCGCCGCGGCCGAGGCGCGACGCGGGGGGATCCCGCTGATCGTGCACGCCACCGACCTGTGGCAGGCGAAGGACGCGCTGCGCGCCGGCGCCCGGCTGCTGGTGCACTCGGTGGACGACCGGCCGGTGGACGACGAGTTCATCGCCCTGGCCCGGCAGGCGGGGGCGACGTACACGCCCACGCTCACCGTGACGGACGGATACGTGATGCTGTACGCGCGGCACTTCGACGCGGTGGGGGTGCCGATGGAGTGCGTGGACCCCGACACGCGCCACAAGGCGGCGCTCACCGACTCGGCCGCGGCGGGGATGCCCGAGGCGCGCGTGGCCGCCATCCGCCAGCGCATCGCCGCGCAGCGCCAGGTGATGTACGCCAACCTGCGCCGCGTGCGCGACGCCGGCATCCCCATCGCCATGGGCACGGACGCGGGGAACCCGCTGACGCTGCACGGCGCGTCGGTGTTCCGCGAGATGGACGCGATGGCCGAGGCGGGGATGACGCCGATGGAGGTGCTGGTCGCCTCCACGCGCACCGCCGCGCGGGCGATGGGGCGCACCGACATCGGCACGCTGGAGCCGGGGAAGCTGGCCGACCTGGTCGTGCTCGACGCCGACCCGCTGGCCGCCGTGGCCAACCTCCGCCGCGTCCGCCTGGTCGCCCGCGGCGGCGAGATCTGGACGCGCGAGGAGCTGGAATATCCGGCGCGGTAGCGGGCGAGAGGCAGCAACGCAGGAGGATGACGGAAGCGGGGCGCGCTCGTGGCTCACCGGCTTCTTCCCAGCCCCTCACGCAGCAGGGGGACGGCCGATTGGCTGTCCCCCTGCTGGTTTTCGCGTCGGCGCGGCTCGAGCGCGGCCGCGACGCTAGCAGCAGCTGGTGAACCCGCAGCGGGAGGGGCAGTACGACGCCCACGTGCAGAGGTCGTACGAGGGCGGCATCTCCTCGTTGCCGTGCACGGTCCCCAGCGCCGCCTTGAGGTCGACGACCGGATCGAACGTCTTCACGTTGAGGTCGTCCAGCTGCAGCTTGATCTTCTTCCCGGGCATGGCGCTTCTCCTTGAGAATGGGAGATCGGGGACACTGCCGCACGAGCGCTTCGGCGCGTGTGGCCGGGTCAACGATGCCCGAACGCCTGGCCCGGATCAACCACGGAATGTCCCGTGGGACAACCTGTTTGTTCGGCGGAGCGGCATGCGCCGTCAGATGCCGCGAGGCTCAGTGGGGCTCATGCAAAACGGGCGTGCCAACAGGTCTCGGCACACACCCGTATTTGTCAGTGATGGGAATCCAGCGGGGTCAGGATTGAAATTGGTCGAGGGTGCATCATTCAGCCGGAGGGGGTGGAGAGAAGAACCGGGTAAACCCGCGCTCTTCCAGTCCACGGCGCAGCGCCAGATCACCCGTCCACAACGGCGCATCCAGCGACAACGCGAGCGCAACGTGCCCGGCGTCACTTTCATCGATGCCGGTGCAGAGCCTGAGTGCCTCCCGCCGGTGCTCCGGCGGAAGCAGCACGACGTTATGGAGGTGCGTGAGGTGCAGGTAGGTCTGGAAGACCTCGGTCAGGCGGCGCTGTGAAAGCCGAGAGGCCGCGAGTATTCGCTCCTTGTGCTTGAAGAGCTCCACGACGACGAGGTCAGCCGCGTGAAAACTCGTATGCAGGCGAAACCAGGGTTCGTGCGAAGCGCGAGTCCGGCCTGATCAGCGCAGAGAAAAAGATGTTGGTGTCCACGACCACCCGTGCGGCCGCGGACACCCTCAAGCCCCCTCATAGCTCGACCGAATCTGCTCCCACACCGCGCGGTCGATTTCGTTTGCGATCTCCGCGGCGTCTTCTTCGGTCAGCTCGCTCTCGAGACGCGCGCGCTCCAGCACGAGGTAGTCGAGGAACCGCGAAACGCTGTCGCGGTCCAGACCCTTCGGAACGTGCACGGTAAATCCGTCGGCGTCATCGAGCTTGAACGCAGGTTCTCCAGCCATCGCGATCCTCACGGCCAAGGTCCATCGGACTATGGAGACATTCTCGTCCGCACACAACCCTCCGCCGGTTGCATCAATCCTCCGCCGCTCCCCAGCCGCCACCGCCGGGCGTTTCCAGGACCAACGTGTCGCCTGCGGCCACCTCGCATCCGTCTACCGAGGCGAGCTCGACCCGCTCGCCGTTCGCGCGGAGCACGTGCTGGCGGCCGGGGGCGCCGGGTTGGCCGCCGTCCACGCCGTAGGGCCCCTCCGCGCGGTGCTGGGCCAGGATGGAGAGCGAGGCGGGCTGCAGGAACACCGTCTCGCGCACGGCGCCGTCGCCGCCGCGGTGGCGGCCCGCGCCGCCGGAGCCCGCGCGCACCCCGAAGCGCTCGATGCGCACGGGGTAGCGGTGCTCCACCACCTCGGCGTCGGTGATGCGGGTGTTGGTCATGTGCGTGTGCACCGGCCCCGCGCCGTCCCACCCCGTCCCCGCACCCGCCCCGCCGCACACAGTCTCGTAGTACCCGAAGCGCTCCGTGCCCCACAGCACGTTGTTCATCGTCCCCTGGCTGCAGGCGACCAGCTTCAGCGCCTTCAGCAGCGTGTCGGTCAGCCGCTGGCTCACCTCGGTGTTGCCGCCGACCACGGCCGGCGCGCGCGACGGGTCCTCCGGCCACTCGGGGCTCAGCATCCCCCGCGGAATGCGGATCTCCACCGCGCGCAGCAGCCCCTCGTTCAGCGGCAGCGCGTCGCGGACGAGCAGGCGCAGGACGTAGAGGACGACGCTGCGGACGATGGCCGGCGTGGCGTTCAGGTTCCCCGGGTGCACGTCCGCCGTCCCCGCGAAGTCGATCACCGCCTGGTCGCCGCGGATCTGGATGCGGGCGCAGAGCCGGGCGCCGTCGTCCAGCCGCTCCTCCGCCTCGTAGACGCCGTCCGGAAGCGCGTCCAGCGCCTCGCGCACGCCCCGCTCGGCGCGCCGCTTCAGCGCGTCCATGTACCCCGAGACGGCGGCGGTGCCGTGCTCCCTCGCCATCGCCGCCAGCAGCTCGGCGCCGCGGTGATTCGCCGCGACGGCCGCCGCGAGATCGGCCAGGTTCTCCTCCACCGCGCGGGTGGGATGCGGGGCTTCGGAGAGCAGGCGGCGCATCTCCTCCCAGCGCGGCTGGCCGGCGCGCACCAGGTGCATGGGGGGGATGACGACGCCCTCCTCGGCCAGCGTCCGCGCGTCGGGCGGCATCGACCCCGGCCGCGTGCCGCCGATCTCCGCGTGGTGCGCGCGACTGGCGACGTAGCCCACCCGCGCGCCCCCGCCGTCGTGCACGGGGGTGATGATGGTGACGTCGGGGAGATGCGATCCCCCGAAGGCGGGATGGTTCGTCACCACCACGTCCCCCGGCTCCATCGCGATCGCGGCGGCGACGGAGCGGACGCAGAGGCCGAGCGCGCCCAGGTGCACGGGGATGTGCGGCGCGTTCACCACCAGCTCGCCGTCGGCGTCCAGCAGCGCGCAGGAGTAGTCCAGCCGCTCCTTCACGTTGGTGGAGAGCGCGGTGCGGCGCAGCATCTCGCCCATCTCCCCCACCAGCGCGCGGAAGCGGTTCACGAACAGCTCCAGCCGCACCGCCTCGGGGGTCGCCGCATCTTCCTCCTCCCCCGTGACCGCAGAGGGGCGGGCGGCCGAGGCCGTGAGCACCAGCGCGCCGGCGCCGTCCAGCTCCACGTCCCACCCCTCCGCCACCACCGTCGCGGCGTGCTTCTCCGTCACCACCGCCGGGCCGGCGAAGGTGGCGCCGGGGTTGAGGTTCGCGCGATCGTAGCACGGTACCTTGCGCCACCCCCCGCGCATCCAGATCCGCCGCGAGCCGTTGGTGGGCGCGGGAAAGCGCTCCGGCGTAGCGTCGACGGACGGCTCGTCCACCAGCGTCGACGCGACCGCGCGGATCGACTCCACCTCCACCGCGCGCGCCTCGGGGCGGTGGCCGTAGACGGCGGCGTGGCGCTCCTCGAAGGCGGGGAGAAGGTCCATCCCCGGCTTCCACTCCAGCGCCAGCGACGACTCCTGCCCCACGTAGCGGAGGTTGGCGATGCGGCGGCGGATGACGATCGTCGACCTCTCCACCCCCTCGCGCGCGACGGCCTCGAGCGCCTGGTTGGAGAGCTCGGTGAAGAAGTGCGCCACGTCGCCCTCGATCTCGGCCAGCGGCCGCAGCACCTGGCGCTCGGCGAAGCGCTCCAGCGGCGCGCGCCCGATCCCCACGGCGCTCAGCAGCCCGGCGTCCGCGGGAACCAGGACGGTGGAGATGCCCAGCCGTTCCGCGACGCCGCACGCGTGCTGCCCGCCCGCACCGCCGAACGCCACCAGCGCGTACTCGGCCGGGTCGTAGCCGCGGCGCAGCGAGATGGTGCGGATCGCGTCGGCCATCCGCTCGTCGGCGATGTCGAGGAGCCCCGCCAGCAGTGCCTCGCGCGCCGTTTCCTCGCCGGTGCGCTCGCGCACGTCGCGGAGGAGCGCGTCCGCGGCTTCCGTCGCCGGAGCCGGATCGACCGGGATGGGGAAGGTGCCCGCGGCGATGCGGCCCAGGAGGAGGTTGCAGTCGGTGATGGTGAGCGGGCCGCCCGCTCCGTAGCACGCCGGCCCCGGCGCCGCTCCCGCGCTCTCCGGGCCCACGCGCAGCCCCTCGGCGTCGAACGCGCAGATGGAGCCACCGCCGGCCGCCACCGTCTCGATCGCCAGCGCGGGGGAGAAGATGCGCCCGCCGCCCACCTCGTGCTCCCACACGTACTCGAAGTCGCCGTCGCACCGGGCCACGTCGGTGCTCGTTCCGCCCATGTCGAAGGCGATCACCCGCCGGAACCCCGAGCGCCGCCCGGCCCACGCCGCCCCCGCCACGCCGCCCGCCGGGCCGGAGAGGAGCGAGTCCTTGGCGCGGAAGTCCTCCGGCCGCACCAGCCCGCCGGCGCTGGTGGTCACGTGCAGCCGCCCGCCGTGCAGCGCCGAGCCCACGCGCTCCAGGTAGTCGCGGATGACGGGGGAGAGGTAGGCATCGACCACCGCCGTCTCCGCCCGGGGGAGGAGCTTGATGAGCGGCGCGAGCTCGGAAGAGAGCGACACGTGGCGGAATCCGGCCGCGCGCAGCACGCCGGCGAGAGCACGCTCGTGCGCGGGGTTGCGGTACGCGTGCATCAGCGCGACCGCCGCCGCCTCGATCCCCCGCGACGCCAGCCCGGCCGCGGCGGCGGCGAGCGCCTCGGCGTCGAAGGCGCGCAGGACGGAGCCGTCGGCGTTCAGCCGCTCGTCGACCTCCACCACCTCCTCGTACAGCGGCGCGCGCGTCTCCACCTTCAGCGCGAAAAGGTCGGGCCGCTGCTGCGTGCCGATCCGCAGCAGGTCGCCGAAGCCGCGGGTGATGAAGAGCGCCACCCGCGCGCCCCGCCGCTCCAGCAGCGCGTTGGTCCCGCGCGTGGTCGCCAGCCGCATGGCCAGCGGCGGCAGGCGCCCGCCGAACGGCGTTCCCGTCACCAGCTTGGCGGCCAGGACGGGCGCCTCGTCGGGCGAGACGAACTCCACCGTGGTTCCCGCCGGCGGGAGGTCGGGGAGCGGGCGGTCGAGGTACACGGTCCCCGACTTCACGTCGTACATCGCCACGCGCGCGGGGGGATGCCGCACCCCCAGCAGCCGCACGGAAAAGCCGTCGACCGTGCCCTGCGGCGCGTTCCACTCTTCCGCCATGCGGAAGGCATCGGGCGCGAGAGCCTTCTCCACGGTGGCGCGAAGGGCGCTGCTGCTGAGCACCTTCGCCCGGCGGATGGTGCCGCGCGGGTCGCGCGCCACGCAGTCGGTGAAGGTCCCGCCGGTATCGATCCAGATCTGCCAGGGTGCCGGGGCGTTGGAATCCACGCGTCAGGGCCTCGCGGTGGGAAGTGGGGCTAGAAGAAGCGCCGGACCAGCCAGAGCACCAGGCTGAGCACCACCGACACCAGCAGCATGGAGGTAACGGGAACGTACACGCGCACGCCGCCGGAGCCCCAGCGCACGTCGCCGGGGAGCCGGCCGAACCAGCCCAGGCCGCCGGCCATCACCAGCAGGCCGGCGAGGACGGCGGCGGCGCCCAGCGCGACGATGAGAACTCCCAGCGTGCGGTTGTCCATGTGGTGCGTCGGTTTGTCGGGTGTGCGACAATGGTAACGCCCCGATGCACCGCTCCGCCAGAAGCCCCGTTGCAGTTTGCGTTGCAGACGAACGAAACGGCCCCGGCGCGCTCGCGGTGGCGCGCCGGGGCCGGTCGTGGAGCGAGGCCCGCCGTCAGTTGTCTTCGGCGGGGGTGGTGCGCGCGGTGCCGGTGTCGATGCTCTGCGTGTCCACGCTGACCCCCGAGTCCTGCAGCGCCTTCGCGGTCACGCGCGACGAGTCCTCCTGCGCATCGGCCGGCGCCTTCCGCGCGCCATCGCCGCCGCCGCCGCCGCCGCGGTCGCACGCACCCAGCACCGCCGCCGCGCACACCGCCGCCGCGGCCACCCGCAATCCCATCCGCATCAGCTCGTCCCCGTCTTTCTTCGTAATGTGTGGCGGCTCACTTCGGCGCCGCGCGACGCGTGGTGTCGCGCCCCGTGGACGGCAGGTGCACGTCCGGCGCCTTGATGTCCGGAGCCTTGATCTCCGGAGCCTTGATATCCGGTGCCTTGATGTCCGGCGCCTTCACGTCGGGCATGCTGGCCGAGTCGGCCTGCACGTTCACGTCGGGCATGCGGCCGGGCTGCACGTCCACCTGGGTGCCGCCGCCGGGCTTGTCCTTCACGTCCACCTCGGGGAGCTTGCCGTGGTCGTTCACCTCGACCTTGCACCCCGCCAGCACCAGCGCGGCGAGCGCCGCCGCCATCGTCTTCCGCATCGTCCCGCTCCTTCTGCCGTGGCCGTCCCTCCGGCGCCGCCGCACTCGCAACGCCTGTGCCCGGCCTCTCCCCGTCCTCGCCGCGCCTGGTCCGGAGCTGTCTTCCGGTCCTCGGGGTCGGGCGATTAACGTCAGGACCCACCGCAACGGAAAGCTGCCATGGAAACCGTAAACCGTGTCACCCGCCTTCGAGATCACGATTCCTCGCGCCGTCCGGGAGGCGCTCGGGATACGGCCCGGCCAACGGATCGACGTACTGGCATACGATGGACGGATGGAGCTCGTCCCCGTACGTCACCCGCGCGAGCTGCGCGGCTTCGCCGAGGGAATCGACACGGTGATCGAGCGCGACGGAGACCGGGTCTGAGACGGCTTTTCAGGCCAGCCCCACCATCCGCTCGCTGATCTCCCACAGGCGGCGCGCGGCCTCGTCGTCGTGGGCGGGGGCGGGGACCGGGACGGGGCGCTCGTCGACGAAGTACTCGCCCGAGATGCCGGCCACCTCCGGCGAGGCGGCCAGGTAGACGGCGGTGGCGGCGCCCTGCTCCGGCGTGCGCAGCCAGCGGCGGAACAGGCGGATGGGCGGAAAGCCGTTCATCAGCAGCTCGGTGGCCACGGTGCCGGGGTGCAGCGCGTTCGCGGCCACCCCGGAGCCGGCCGTGCGGCGCGCCAGCTCGCGGGTGAACAGGACGTTGGCGCGCTTGGTGTTGCCGTACTGCCTGAAGCCGCGGTAGCGCCGCCGCCGCATCTCCAGGTCGTCCCAGCGCAGCTCCGCCATCTCGTGCGCGTTGGAGCTGACCGTCACCACGCGCGCCGGGGCGCTCGCGGTGAGCCGCGGCAGGAGCAGGCTGGTCAGCAGGAAGGGCGCGAGGTGGTTCACCGCCCACTGCATCTCGATCCCGTCGTCCGTCAGCCGGCGGCGGCGCGTGTACACGGCGGCGTTGTTCACCAGCACGTCGATGCGCGGATACGCCGACAGCAGCTCGTCCGCCGCGCGCCGCACCTCCGCCTGCCGCGACAGGTCGGCGAGCACGACGCGCGCGGCGCCGTTGCCGGTGGCGCGCTCGATCTCGGCGCGCGCCGCCTCGCCGCGCTCGGGGCTGCGGACCACGAGCGCGACCGTCGCCCCGCGCCGCGCCAGCTCCGTCGCCGCGGCCTTGCCGATGCCACCGCTGGCCCCGGTCACCACGCAGACGCGCCCGGTCATCTCCCCCACGCGATCCTCCCTTTCAGCAACGGCACTCCCTTTCAGCAAGCGCAACGGAAAACCGCGGCGCGTCCGCAGCCTCGCGCCGCCCTCACCCCGCGCCGGAGGGCGCGACCCTCTCCCGTCCCGGGAGAGGGTGGCCATCCAGCATCCTCGCGATTCCACAACTACTTCGCACACAAGTGCTTGTGGGATCGCGTCGATGCCGGTCCAGCTACCTCTCCCGGTACGGGAGAGGTGGACGGCCTGAGCCGGCCGGAGAGGGCGCGATGCCGCGGACGCACACGGATGTCGTTCGCTCGAGCCGCCCTCGCTGCTGCCGGATGATGGCTCAGGTTTCCGCCGCCATCCACGTCCATCGCCCGCCGCTGATCTCCACGCGCACGGCGCCCTCTCGCTCGAGCGTGGAGAGGAAGCCGAGCATCGCGGCGCGGTTCAGCACGTACGACGGCGGATCGACCAGCCGCATCCCCATCGCCTCGGCGAACTCGACCAGCAGGTCCTCGGTGCGCGCGGGGCCGCGGTGGAAGCGGCCGCGCAGCCAGTCCGAGGCGTCCTGCAGCACCCGCAGGTTCAGCGCGAGCGTGTCGCGCGGGTCGTCCACCGGCTCGCCGTGGCCGGGGACCATCCACGCGGCGTCCACCTCGCCGAGCGCGCGCAGCGTCTCCATCCACCGCCCCGAATCGACCAGGTACGGAACGCCGTGCTTCTCCAGCGGCTCGCGCCCGAAGAAGCCGTCGGCCGCGAACAGCACGCCGCCCGCGCGGACGCCGATCTGCGCCAGGCTGTGCCCCACGAGGTCCACGATCGCCAGCTCGCGCCCGTCGATCGTCACCGTCTCGCCGGGGCGGACGACGTGGTCCACGGGGCTGGGCTCGGCCTGCAGGAACTTGCTGGTGAGCGCGGAGATGGGCGCGGCGCCACCGTACAGGTACACGGGCTCGTAGCGCGGCTCGCGGATCACCGCTTCCTCCACCGCCGCCGCGTGGACGGGGACGCCGAAGCGGCGGACGAGCTGCGCGTTGCCGCCGTGGTGGTCGGCGTGCGCGTGGGTGTTCAGGATGGCGACGATGGGGCGCCGCAGCTCCTCCGCCGCCCGCGCGATGCGGTTGGCGGCGCCGCGGTCCAGGCCGGTGTCGATGGCCAGCAGCCCGTTCTCCGTCTCCACCAGCCCGCTGTTGACGGCGCCGCGCAGCACGTGCGCGCCGCCGCCCAGGTCAACCGTCTCCATCCGCCTCCGTCTCCGGGCCGTCGCGCCCGTCCCACTCGGCATGGAAGCGCGCCAGGAACGCCTCCATGAACCGGTGCCGCCCGTCGGCGATGCGGCGGGCGGCGGCGGTGTTCATCCGGTCGCGCAGCAGGAACAGCTTCTCGTGGAAGTGGTTGGTGGTGGCGCCGCCGCTCTGCTTGTACGCCTCGAAGCTGTCGTGCATCTCGGGCGCGTCGCCCGGGGCGTGCAGCGGGCGCCCGCGGCTGCCGCCGTACGCGAACGCCCGCGCGATCCCGACCGCGCCGAGGGCGTCCAGCCGGTCGGCGTCCTGCACCACGCACCCCTCGGACGTGCGCATGGGCGTGGGCACTCCCGCGCCCTTGAACGACAGCCCGGCGATGATCTCGCACACGTGCTCGATCGTGGACCCATCCGCGCCGAGCCCTTCGAGCCAAGCACGCGCGGCGCGGGGGCCGGCGGTGTGGTCGCCGCCGTGGAACTTGTGGTCGGCGATGTCGTGGAGGAGCGCGGCGAGCTCGACGACGTACGGGTCCGCGCCTTCCTCGGCCGCCAGCCGCAGCGCCGTCCGGCGTACGCGGTGCACGTGCCACCAGTCGTGCCCCGTCCCCTCGCCGCTCATCTCGCGCCGCACGTGCGCCTCGGTGCGCGCCAGCACATCGGCGCGCGCAGCTTCCGTCATCTCCCCCACGCGGTTCTCCGGATCCGGTCATCACCCAAAGCGCGAGCGGACAAGCTAAACCGCGTGGGTCGCGATTACGAGCCACCGGGTGGTCTGCCGCTGGCGAACCGCCGCCAACCGCGCCGGGAGATGGGGTGAAGATGGCGCGCGGATCGCGACCATCCCGGCATCTCCCGACCCCTGCGCGGCATCCGCGTCCCGCTCCGCTGTCCCGCGGCGGCCTCGATCTGCACACCGGGCACGGAGACACCGCCGGTCACGGGCGGCAGCCAACTTGTTTTCGCGCAATTGATTGGTGTCTCCGAACACCCTTCGCGGTCCTCCGGTCTCGATGTTGCCCGGATTTACGCGAAACATGCCATGCGGATCCACATCCTATTTTTCGGAAAAGTGCCCGGCGTTCGTCCCTCTAAATCCTTGTCCTGCCGGGGCGAGCCCGATCGCCCGCCCACGCGATCCCTTCCCCACCCCGCGCTCCCCGTCCAACCATGTTCGGCATCGACACGCTCGACATCGTCATCGGCCTCATGTTCGTGTACCTGCTGCTCAGCCTCATCTGCAGCGCGGTGAACGAGTACATCGCCGGGCTCACCAACCGGCGCGGCGACGCGCTGTTCGAGGGGATCAAGAGCCTGGTGAAGGACCCCGTGATCGCCCAGGCGGTGATGAGCCACCCGCTGATCCAGGGGATGTACACGCGCAACGGCAGGCACCCGTCGTACATCCCCGCCCGCTCGTTCGCGATGGCGCTGCTGGACACGCTGGGCTACAAGCCGGGCGCGGGCGGCACGGTGGCGAACACGACCCTCGCCGCGGCGCCGGACGCGCCGCGCGGCACGGGGACGAAGGCCGCGCTCGCGGAGCGGAACCCGGTGCACGACGTCATCCACCTCCTGCAGCAGGACGCGCTGGGCGACGTGGTGGAGCTCGTGACCGATCCCGACGCGCTGAAGCAGGCCAACCTTCCCGCCGACATGCGCGACGCGGCGGCCGCGGCACAGCTGAAGGCGCGCACCGACTACCAGAAGCTGCACGACAGCGTGGAGGTGTGGTTCAACAACGGGATGGACCGCGTGAGCGGCGTGTACAAGCGCTACACGCAGCTGTGGCTGCTGGCGATCGGCATCACCCTCTCCCTGCTGACCAACGCGGACACCCTCTCCATGTGGCGGGAGATCGCCAGCAGCGACGGCGTCCGCGCGGGCCTGATCGCCCAGGCGCAGGAGTACGCGAAGCAGCCTGCGCCGGCCGTCGGCGCGCCCGCCGGTGACCTCACGGCGGCGCAGACCCGGTTCGACGGCAGCGTGGAGAAGCTGCGCGGCACCGGGCTGCAGTTCGGCTGGTCGCGGGCCGACGCCGCGGCGCTTGGCATCGCCGATCCCCCGGCCGGCATGACGGCGCCGACGGGATGGGAGCCCGCGGGGAACTGGGTGGCCAAGATCGTCGGGCTGCTGCTGACGGTGGTCGCGCTGTCGCTGGGCGCGCCGTTCTGGTTCGACACGCTGAACAAGATCATCAACGTGCGCGCCGCCGGCCGGGCCCCCGACGAGCGCGCCAAGTCGCCCGAAGCGCCGGGGAAGCGCCTGGCCGAGCAGCCGACGAAGTAGCCCCGGCCGATGGAAAGACGAAGGCCCGGGCGCGCAGCCCGGGCCTTCGTCGTTCGCGGCGGATGGATTGCTGGGCGAGAGCGCACCCGCCTGAACCGTGTTTCCGAAATTTCCTCTCCTCCGTCCTTCCAATCCTTCGTCCACCTGTGCGGCAGTCCGCACGTCCGCATCCCGCCCACCCGCGTTCCCCCCATCCCAACCATGTTCGGCCTCGAAATCCTCGACGTGATCCTGGGCCTCGTCTTCGTGTACCTGCTGCTGAGCCTGATCTGCTCAGCGGTGAACGAGTACATAGCGGGGCTTACGAACCGACGCGGCACGGCGCTGGTCGCCGGGATCGAAAAGCTCCTGGACGACGCGAGCGACCCCAACCTGAAGACGGAGTTTTTCAACCACCGGCTGGTCCGGTCGATGTACAGCCAAGGTCCGTTCGGCGGGATCCGGGCGCCCTCGTACCTTCCCGCGCGCACTTTCGCGATGGCGCTGCTGGATGTCATGAACAGCACCAGACCGGCTGCGGTAGCGGACGCAAGCTCCGATGACGCCATCCGGAAGACCACATCGACCTCGGCGGGGAGCGCCGCGAAGACCGGGCTGGAGCACCCCACCCACAACTCGACGCAGAGCGTCCGCCAACTGCTTGGGCTGATGAAGGACGACGCGCTGGATGATGTGGTGCAGCAGATCGCCACTGACACCGACGCCACGGTGGACAAGGCGCCCCTGCTGCCGCAGGGCGCACGGCGCGCCATGCACGGCGCGGTGGCGGAGACGCGAACGGAGTTGCAGAGGCTTCACGACAGCGTGGAAGTATGGTTCAACAACTCCATGGACCGCGTGTCGGGATCGTACAAGCGGCGGACGCAGATGGTTCTGTTCTTCATCGGCCTGTTCACCGCGCTGGCGATGAACGCGGACACCCTCGACATGTGGCGCCGTCTCTCCACCGATGACAAGCTGCGCGACGGCCTCGCCGCGCAGGCGTCCGCTGCACTGCCGGAGCTCGCCAGGTACGATTACGTCCGGTCGCACGGCCCAATCACCGACACCACCGGTTCCGCGCGCCAGGACACCACCAAGCCCATAGCAGGGGGAGACACGACGAAGGCGACGACCCCCACCGATACGACGGCTGGAGCGGACGCCTTACGGGTGCAGCCGGCGGACACGACGGACTCCGTCGCGGGGACCACCCCACCGCCCGCCGGCAGCGCGGCCGGCCCGCAGACGTCCGGCGCTTCCGGCGCGGCGGAGCAGGACTCCGTACCGCTTCCCGCCGACACGCTGGTGCGGGCGAAAGCGGCGTTCGACTCCGCCAGCGCCCTGCTCCGCCGGACGCAGCTCAACTTCGGGTGGGGATGGGACGACGCGGTGAGCCTGGGCTTGGCGCGGCACCTGACCCCGCGCGAAGCCGCACGGCGCCAGCTTGCGACCGCGCAGGCGCAGTACGCCAGGTCTGTGAGCGCGCTGGGTTCCACCGCGACACGCGCCGACAGCCTGCGCATGCGCCGCGAGCTATTGCGCACCACGCCGCTGCCGGTGTACACGGCGGATGTCGGCGGATGGCGGCTCTGGCCAATCCTGGCCAAGCTTCTGGGAATCCTGCTGACGGCGTTCGCGCTGTCGCTGGGGGCACCGTTCTGGTTCGACACGCTCAACAAGATCATCAACATCCGCTCGGCTGGCCGTGCCCCGGACGAGAAGGCCAAGTCGCCAGAGGCCCCGGGGAAGCGCTTGGCCGAACAAGCGACGAGGTAGCCGCGGCACCATTCGAAACGAAGGCCCGGGCGCGCAGCCCGGGCCTTCGTCGTTCGCGGAAGGATCGTAAGTAAGTCCTAAGTAATAAGTCCTAAGTCCTAAGTCCTAAGTGCTGAACTGCGAGTAGTCTGTCGGTCCGACACTCAGGACTTGGGACTCAGGACTTGGGACTACTTTCTCATGCCGCCGGCGTGGTGTTCGGCGCCGGGGGGGCGGCCGGGCGGGGCGCGGGCGCGGGCTTCCGCTTCACCGCGGCGATGACGGAGTCGACCGCCGCGGGGGCGGAAAGCTCGCCGACGCGGGCGTAGACGGTGCGGCCCTGCTCGTCCAGCACCAGCGTGAGCGGCACCGCGCCGGCGCGGTACATCGACACCAGCCGCTGGTCCGGGAAGCGCACGGTGTGGTACGGAAGCTGGTGCGCGGCGGCGTAGCGGCGGGTGATGTCGGCCGAGTCCAGCGACACGCCGTAGACCTGCGCGCTCGGCGCCGTCATCGTGTCCACCACGCCCGCGATGCGCTTCCACGCCGGGAGCGACGCCTTGCAGTACGGACACGTCGTCGTGTAGACGAACAGCACCTGCCGCCCCGCCTGCGGAAGCTGGCCGATGGTAACCGGCTCCCCCTCGAGCGTGGCCGTCTGGAAGCTGGGGAGGAACGAGTTGGGGAGCGGCTCGCGGAGCGCCCGGTAGTACCGCTGCTGCAGGTCGTCGTAGCGGCCGATCAGCGTGCGCTTCTGCTGCCCCAGCACCACCACCAGCGCCGCCGCCGCGACCAGCGCCGCGTACGGCAGGATGCGCGTGATGCGGTCCATGTGCCGCCTTCCGTGGGAGAGTGTCGATGGACGGACGTTCCGGGAGATGGAGAGAAATTTACGTCGGGAGCTGAATCGGCGGAAGCGGGGGGATGATGGAGATCGGGAGCGGCGGAGATGCGCGTCTCCGCGGCGCGCCCTACCTTGGGCGATCACCCGCGGACGAGGGCGGCGATGGCGGAGACCTTCCACGTGATGACGAAGCGCGGCGACGCGCGCGGCGAGGTGGACGACGCGCTGCGGGCGCTGGAGGCGCGCGGCGTCTCGCGCGAGGCGGCCGGGTTCCACAAGTACCTGCACGTGACCCAGGCCGAGCAGACGGTGGTGATGACCGCGCGGCGCGACGCGCCGCTGGCGGCGGAGCTGCGCGGCCGCGGCTGGTCCGAGCCCGGCGACGCGCCGCTGCGCACCTGACGGAGGATGGGCGATGCTGCACGTGACCAACGGCGACTGCGCGGCCGAGCGGATCCGCGCCGCGGGCCTCGCGGGCGAGATCGTTCCCTGGCGCGACGTGCTGCACGAGGGCCCCGTTCCCGCCGGGCTGCCGCTGCGCGAGCTGAGCGCCCTGCGCGCGCGCTTCATCGCCGGGCGCGGGTGGGGCGCGGCGGACGACGCCGCGCGCGAGTTCGCGGAGCGCGACGCGGCGCTCGAGCGCTTCCGCGAGCACGACGAGGTGGTGCTCTGGTTCGAGCACGACCTGTACGACCAGCTGCAGCTGGCGCAGGTGCTGGACTGGCTGGCCGGTCAGGACGCGGGATCGACGCGGCTGGCGCTGGTCTGCGGCGCGGAGTACCTCGGCAATTCCGCGCCCGAGCGGCTGGCGGAGCGCTTCGGCGAGCGCAGCGAGGTGGCCGACGCGGAGCTGGCGCTCGCGCGCGAGGCGTGGGCCGCCTTCCGCGCGCCGGACCCGTCGGGCATCGCCGCGCTGGTGGAAGAGGATTCGTCGGTGCTGCCCTTCCTGGGTGCCGCGCTCACCCGCCACCTGGAGCAGTTCCCCGGCACCCGCAACGGCCTGTCGCGCAGCGAGCAGCAGGCGCTGGAAGCCATCGCCGCCGGCGCGGCCACGCTGCGCGACGCCTACATCGCCTCGCACCAGCGGCGCGAGGACCCCATCTGGCTCGGCGACGCCACCTTCGTGGCCTACGTCGAGGACCTCGCCGCCGGCCCGTCCCCGCTCGTCACCATCGGCGCCGCCGCCGCGCCGGACGACCCCTCCGCCACCCTCGCCCGCCGCGTTGCGCTGACGGATGCGGGGCGCGCGGTGCTGGACGGCCGCGAGGACCGCATCCGCCTGAACGGCATCGACCGCTGGCTCGGCGGCGTGCACCTCCACGGCCGCGACTGCGCCTGGCGCTGGGACGCGGACGAGGGACGGCTGGTCACGTCGAGGTGAGAACACGTGGGGAGAGGTGTCGGGGATTGACCGCTAACGTTTTCTCGCACCGCGGCCAATCCCGGCGCGCGAGGACGAGGCGGCAGTCCCGAAGGGACTTTGTGCTGTTGTTGCCGCGAATTCATTCGCCTTCCCCAGCCTCATCGCCCGGCTGGAATGACATCGCCGCGCCGCTGTATCAATCAATCGTCACCGTTCTTCATCACCCCGATCCACAATCCCCATCTCCAGATCCCCCATCTTCAATCCCCATCTCCAAATCCCCAGTCCCCGCTCCCCGAATCTCCCTCCCCGAATCTTTAAAACTCGCGGCGTGGTATTGTCCCTCGCGGCGGTGGCATGCATCCTCCACCGCGCACTGGCGGGAGGGCGATTTTCCGTGCCCTTCCGCGACTGAACCGTGCAGGGAGCTTACGAGTGAACGCAAGGGTGGATCTTCCGCCTGATCCGGGCATGACCCGCCCCGCCGCGGCGCCTGCCGCGGCGGAGCCCACGGGCGCCATCGCGCTGCAGCCGATCAAGGACGAGGAGCAGAAGCGCGAGCAGCTGGAGAAGATGAAGTTCCGCGCCACCGGCCTGCTGGTGGGCGCGACCGTCGTCTTCATCCTCACCCGCATCCTGGAGACGCGCTGGCACTGGATCGGGTACATCCGCGCCACGGCCGAGGCGAGCATGGTGGGCGGGCTGGCCGACTGGTTCGCGGTGACGGCGCTCTTCCGCTACCCCATGGGGCTGAAGATCCCGCACACGGCCATCATCCCCAACCGCAAGGACCGCATCGGCCGCAGCCTGGGCAACTTCGTGCAGAACAACTTCCTCTCTCCCACCGTGATCACCGCGCGCCTGGGGAACGCGGCGGTGGCGCACAAGATCGCCGACTGGCTCAGCACCCCCGAGCACGGCGAGCTGGTGGGCCGCCACGCCGCGGCGGCGGTGACGGGGATCGTGCAGGTGCTGAAGGACGAGGAGGTGCAGGAGCTGATCGAGACCAGCGTGGTGAAGCGCGCGCGGGCCGTGCAGGTGGCGCCGCTCACCGGCCGCGTGCTGAGCCTGATGACGCACGGCGACCGCCACCAGGAGCTGCTGGACGCGGCGCTGCGCCTCATCGACCGGCTGGTGGAGGAGAACCGCGAGGGGCTGCGCGAGCGGATCCGGCAGGAGCTGCCCTGGTGGGTGCCCGCCCCGATCGACGAGAAGATCTACCAGAAGATCATCACCGGCGTGGAGCACACGCTGGACGAGGTGGCGAAGAACAAGGACCACCCGCTGCGCCACCGCTACAACGAGGCGATGCTGGAGTTCATCGAGAAGCTCCGCACCAGCCCCGAGATGATCGAGCGCGGCGAGCACCTGAAGGAGGAGCTGCTGCAGCACCCCGCGGTGCGCGGCTACTCGGCCTCGCTCTGGGGCGACCTGAAGGCGTCGGTGCTGCGCCACGCGGCCGACCCGGGAAGCGAGTTCCGCCGCCGCATCGCGCACACGGTCACGCGCTTCGCCGAGAGCATGCGCACCGACCCGGAGCTGATGGCCAAGGTGGACGGGTGGATCGAGAGCGCGGTGCTGTACTTCGTGGAGCAGTACCGGGGCGAGGTGGCCGACCTCATCTCCAGCACCGTGCAGGCGTGGGACCCCGAGGACACCACGCGCAAGATCGAGCTGCAGATCGGCAAGGACCTGCAGTTCATCCGCATCAACGGCACGCTGGTGGGGGGATTGGCGGGGCTGGTGATCTACACGATCTCGCAGTTCTTTACCTGACGCGAAGGACGAAAGTACGAGGAGTACGGAAGTACGAGGTGTGCGGGAGAACGGAACTGCCGGGGAGACGAACATCGGCCGCTGCCGTGCCGCTGCAGCCCTCACCCGAAAAATCGTGAAGGGCGAGACAAAACTGCCGTCTCGCCCTTCGCGATTTTCCGACCTCTCCCGACAGCAGGAGAGGTGAACGGCAACGGCAGCTCCCGGGTGCGGCGAAGACGGTGAATTTCGATTTAACCACCGCGCGCTGTTTCCCGGGTGCGTGTATCGTTATTGTTGTGGAGCGCAGACTGCGTTATTCGTACCGACTACTTGGAGGCGAACCATGCGGAAAATCAAGCTGGAACTTGAGAAACTGCAGGTCGAAACGTTCGTGACGGATGCTGCCGACGCCGCAAAGGGCACAGTCCACGGACGTGAGTATACTGACGGGCAGCAGTGTGCGACGGTGCACCCCGGCGAGTGGGGCTGCGAGAACAGCGGCGCCGCGTCCTGCGTGTGGTGCCCATCCGACACGCAGACATGCCAGGACTGCAGTTGGACCGTTGGAGATGGGGCCATGTGTTACTGGTGAGGCCAGTATCCTGAACCTATGGGCGGGTACACACCGGCGCCGCGGAACTTCTTCTCTCCCGCGGCGCCGTTCTCGTTCACGCCGCGAGCCGGGTATCTCCTCGACGTCGTGTTGACCGTCACGCACACCAGCTGGCTATCTTCCTGCCAGGTATTCCTCCCAGTGCAGCGGTGGTCCCACGAGCTTCATTCCGTGCGAATGGAACAGCTCGCGAAGCCCGTCGATCGAAAGCGCCTCGTGCACGGGCGTGTCCACGTAGGTGCCCAGCACGCGGAAAAACTCCTCGATCGCCCCGGCCGGCTGGTACACGTTCACGATCCTGCATGGCGCGCCGCCCACGCACGCCCAGACGTGGGGCACCGTGCGCGGGACGAAGGCGCTTTCCGCCGGGCCAAGGCGAAGCTGCTGATCGCCAAGGTGAAGCTCGATCTCGCCGGCCATCACGTAGATCCACTCGTCCTGGTCGTGGTGCAGGTGGCGCGGGCCCCCGCCGCTGCCGGTGAACTCGAAGATGCACATGGCGCCACCGGTGTCGCGTGACGACACCTTGCAGTCGTTCGGCTCGCCACCGAGCATCACGTGCTCACCGAAACGGTCCTCACCGGCGGCGACGTTGAAGCCGGCGAACATCTCCTCGCTTTGCATGGTCGTCCTCCCTTTCAGGTGCTCGAGAGTCCTGTCGATCGTGTCGATCAGCCTGCGCGTCCGCGCGACGTTCTTCTGCAGGACCTTCCGGTGCGACTCCAGGGCGCCGGCCGTATCGAACCCGGCGCGGCTCAGGATTTCCCTGATCTGCTTCAGCCCGAACCCAAGCTCGCGATAGAACAGGATCTGCTGCAGCGTCAGCAGCTGCGGCTCCTCGTAGTAGCGGTAGCCGTTGGCCCCGTACGAGGCGGGCTTCAGCAGGCCCGTTTCGTCGTAGAAGTGAAGCGTGCGCACGCTGATCCCCGACATCCCCGCTACTTCCTTGACCGTGTAGGCCATCGCAAGCTCCCTGAAAGACGCGGTGCACCGGACGCCGATGTACACTCTAGGGGATCACGTTACGTGAGGGTCAAGGGCTTTGCTTGCGAGAAGGGAAACGCGGCCCGACCAGTGCCTCCGGTGGGGAGGGCGCCAACCCGTGGCCGTATGAACGCCACCGGCGCCGAGGGAAGCCACCCGCGGCGCCGGCTGTTCGTGAAGTGTGTCTGACAACTCGCCTGGGTCTGACTTACCGTCCGCTAGGCAGGATCTCTACGTAGCCGTCCGTTCCGTGCACGCGAATCCGCTGCCCGTCGCGGATCAGCAGGGTGGCGCGCTCCACGCCGACGACGGCCGGGAGGCCGTACTCCCGTGCGATCACGGCGCCGTGGGTCATCAGGCCGCCCACCTCCGTCACCAGGCCCTTGATCGCGACGAACAGGGGCGTCCAGCTGGGGTCCGTGTAGGCGGTGACGAGGATGTCGCCCGGTTCGAGATCGGCCTGCGCCATGTCCAGGATGACGCGGGCGCGCCCCTCGACGGTGCCGGCGGAAACTGGCAGGCCGACCAGCGCGCCGGCCGGAAGGTCGTCGCGCCGGTACGCGCCGGCGACGGCCTCGCCATCCGATGTGAGCACCCGGGGCGGCGTGAGCGCCTGGTACGACCGGAACGCCTCCCTCCGCTGGCGGATGAGCGCGTCATCCACCCGGTTCGTGCGCACAACGTCCTGGAGCTCCTCGAACCGGAGATAGAAGATGTCTTCCTTCTCACGAAGCACGCCGGCCTGCACCAGACGCCCGGCTTCTTCCTTCAAGGCCTGCTTGTAGATGAAGTAGCGGCTGATCATGCCGTACTTGGGATATTCCCGGTACCCGGCGAAGGTCTGGACCCGGTCGATCATCCGCTTCGTCTCTTCGGCTTTTGCCTCCCCGTCCGGCAGGGCCCGCAGGCGCTCCAGCAGCTCCTGCTCCTTCGCCCACGCCTCCTGCCGTCCCTGCTCGAAGCGGCGCGCGGCCTCGCCCGGCTCGAAGTTCCTGACGTTGCCGAGGATCAGCGGCACGAGCGTGGTGGGACGCTCGCTCCAGCGCGGCCGCGTAATGTCGATCTCGCCGGCGCCGCGCATGCCGTACCGGTCGAGCCACGCCCGGATGGCGTCTCGCGCTTCCCGCCCGCCCGCGAGCCGGGGCAGCTCGTCGAGGAAGCCGTCGTCGTCCACGTGCTGCAGATAGGCCACGACCTCCGGATGCGGGCGAATGGCGTCCGCGACGTCCATGAGCGCCAGCCCCATCTCCGACGTGACGTTGTGGGGGACAGACTGCGTGAGCGTGTCGGCCGCGTTCGTCTCGCCCAGCCACGCCTGCAGCTGCTCGTTGAGCCACCACGTGGCCTCCATCCCCGTCATGATCACACGGCGGCTTTGCGGATCGTGCAGGACCCGCCTCAGCTCCTGGATGTCCGCCATGATGAAGTCGAGCAGCGCCGGTCCCGATTTCCCACGGATGTCGCGCTTCACGGCGGCGATGGAGGCCTGCGTGCGCGCGATCAGCTCGTCGACGATGGCCGGATCGGTCTCGATCGGGGCAGACGGGTCGCTCGCCGGTGGCGTCCACGCGGGACTCGCATCGAGGGGCGGCGGGATGAAGTCGCCGCGGTCGAGCACCGTCTGCAGCGCGTCGCCGATGAGCGGATCGTTCTTCCC
Source organism: Longimicrobium sp. (assembly GCF_035474595.1). NCBI lineage: Bacteria > Pseudomonadati > Gemmatimonadota > Longimicrobiia > Longimicrobiales > Longimicrobiaceae > Longimicrobium > Longimicrobium sp. The sequence goes on along the minus strand of NZ_DATIND010000084.1, from coordinate 32,792 downwards.
CACCATCCCCATGAGGCCCGCGCGGCTCGCCGGCGACGCCAGGATCTGGGTGACGTCGACGAACAGCCGTCCGCCCGCCTCGGCCATGGGCTTGGGGGTCGTCATCTGCCAGAAGGAGAGCCCCAGCGGCTTCATGGCGTCGGTCATCATCTGCTGATGGCCGACGGAGATGTAGACGTGGTTCTCCCCGTCGCCGGCTTCGGGGATGGGGAAGAGCGTGGTGATCGGCCGGCTCTGGACGATGTGGAAGCCGTCGCCCACCAGGCACCATTCGACGTCCTGCGGGCGGCCGAAATGCGCCTCGATCCGCCGGCCCAGTTCCACGAGCCGCACGACCTGCGCGTCCATCAGCGCCGGCTGCACCTGCCGATCCGGCTCGATCGCCCGTTCCTCCGTCCCGCCCGCCGGCGCGGCGAGGATGGCGAGCCGCTTGGTGCCGATCGTCCGGGTGATGATCTCGCTCTCCCGCACCTTGTAGACGTCCGCGTTCACCCGGCCGGAGACCAGCGCCTCGCCCAGGCCGAAGCTGGCCTCGACGGAGGCGACCTTGCGGTTGCCCGTGATGGGGTCGGCGGTGAAGAGGATGCCGGCCGCCTGCGGGAAGACCATCCGCTGGACGACCACGGCCATGTAGACCTGCCGGTGATCGATGCCGTTGCGCAGGCGGTAGATCACGGCCCGCTCGGTGAAGAGCGAGGCCCAGCACCGGCTTACGTGCGCGAGAATGGCCGCCGGCCCCACGACGTTCAGATAGGTGTCCTGCTGGCCCGCGAAGGAGGCCGCCGGCAGGTCCTCCGCCGTCGCGCTGGAGCGGACGGCGCAGGCCGCCCCCTCGCCCAGCCGGGCGACCGCGCCGGTGATCGCCGCCGCCAAGTCGCCGGGGATGGCGATGGCTTCGATGGTCCCGCGGATCTCCGCGCTGAGCGCGCGGATCGCCTCCCGGTCGTCCGTCTCCAGCCGCGACAGCCGGTCGAGCCGCTCGCCGATCGACGGTGCTTCCGCCATCATCCGCCGGAAGGCGTCTGTCGTCACGCAAAAGCCGGCCGGCACGCGGATGCCTTCGATCCGCGAAAGCTCCCCCAAGTTCGCGCCCTTGCCGCCCACCATCGCGGCCTGCGTGTGATCGATCTCCTGAAAATCCAGCACGTAGCGGTCCATTCAGCGACTCCCGTTTCCACAGGTTTCCGGCCTCCGCCGGAGATTTTTTCGGCCGGCAACTCTACAGGGCGACCGGGGCCTTGCCGCAAGTCTCCCCCCGTGCTATATGCTGATTGTGGCGAGGGTGGTAGCCTCATCTCCTTCGTCCACGGTGGACGGAAAACGACCGCCGCACGGGAAATCGTGCCGCGGTCGTCCGCGTTTCATGCGGCGTGAAAATCCTCCATCGCTACCCACCTCCGCACGGCCCGACCCCGTGGTGAACGATCACGATCCACACGCTCCTCCCCTCGACCGGCCGGCCGCACGCCGCCCGCTGCTCCTGGACATGCTCTTTGCGCTCCCGGCGCTGGCGGTGGGCATCCTGGTCATGCGCGCATCGGGCGTACCCGCGATGGCGTGGGGCCAGAACCTCGCCGCGTGCGCGATCGGCATCCTGCTGTGCTTCGCCCTGGCCCGACCCCGCTCATCTCGCCGCGGCGAAGCCGGGCTCGTTGCCGCCGGGATGCTGGCACTGGGTTTCCTGGCCGCCACCTGGCTCGATCCGGGGATGCAGGATATTCACCGGTGGTTGAGGCTCGGTCCCGTCCGCGTCCACGCGGGCGCGCTCGTGCTGCCGGTGGTGCTGTGCACGCTCGCGGGGCTGGAGCGCGCCGGGCGCAGGCACGTTGCCACGCTGCTCGCCATCGCCACGGCGCTCCTGCTCGCGCTTCAGCCGGACGCCGCACAGGCGACGGCCTTCGCCGCCGGGGCCGTCGTCCTGCTCCTGCCGCGGAACCGCGCGGAAAAGCACGCGTGGCTCCGCATCGTTCCGCTGCTCGTGCTGGCGGGCCTGTCGTGGCTGCGGAAGGACCCGCTCGCGCCGGTTCCCCACGTGGAGGGGATCGTGGGGCTGGCGATGGAGCAGGGGACCGGCTGGGGCGCCGCGGCGGTGGCATCGCTGCTGTTGCTCCCGGTCCCCTTCTTCGCGGCCCGGGGCCGGGGCGACGGTCGTATGGCCCTCGCGATCGGCACGTACGTGGCCGTGACGATCCTGGCCCCGGCATTCGCCCACTTTCCCGTTCCGGTGCTGGGCCAGGGCGCGTCGCCCATCATCGGCTACTTCGTGGCGATCGGCCTGCTGAGGCGGTCCCAAGGCTCCGTTCCGCCAGCCGGCACCAGCCCTGCCGGACTTTCGTAGCGAGTCCCGGCCGCCCCGCACCGGTGCCTCGTACTCCCGTACTCTCCGTACTTTCGCACTTCCGTTCAAGACTCTGGCGCGCGCAACGGGTGCCCTACATATTGCGATGCGAGGGGCGGCTCTCCACATCATCTTCGCCCTTCGCCCTGCCGGGATCCCCCACCCGGCGCATCGGCGGCACCTGTCCCGAGACCTGCGCTGCTTTCCCTGACCCATCACGAGCGAGGACCGATTCCGGGCCGTCACGAGTAGAGTGACGGGCCTGCTGTTCGCTTGGCACCGATCTGGCTTTTTGTGGCAGTCCCCCGCCCGCGCGCCGCGGCGGGGGCGCGGAGGCGGGAGCCGCAGGGCCCCGCCGGACCCTCACCGGGAGTGTACGTGAGGCGAAAGCACCACAGCGGCGCACTCCAGCGCGACCTGGAGGAGCGCATCCGAAACGGCAGCTGCGTCTACTGCCGGGCGCCCGCCGCCCCGGACCGCCCCCTCACCCGCGAGCACGTGATCCCGCGGGCACGGGGGGGCCGAAGAAAAGACCTCCGCATCATCGTTCCGGCCTGTGCCCGGTGCAACCACCGGCGCGGCTCCCGCGAAATCGTTCTCTTCCTGCTCGACCGGCCCCGCCGGATCTCCGCCTTTCTGGAATACCTGGGCACCCTCCCGCCCGAAACCGTCAGCCAGATCGACCTGCGCGTGTTCGCCGAGCTGTACGCGGCGCTGTGGCTGCTGGCCGACAGCGCGAGCGCGGCCGGCCCCGCGTGGCGCGAGCGCCTGCGCCACCTCTGCGCGGGGCGCCGGCTCCATCGCCGCCGCTACGCCGCGCGCCGCATCGTCACCGCCGTGGGGATGCGGCTGGAGCGCGGCCGCGACCGCAGCGCCACGGCCGACGGGCCCAGCTGCCTTCTTCCCGGCGTGGTCCGCTCGCCCGCCCCGCCGCGGCTGGACGCCCACATGGCGCGGGCGATGGCCACGCTGCTGGGCACCCTGTCGCTGGCCTGGGACGTTCCCGCCGAGCGGGTGCTGGAGGAGTTGGACCGCGAGCGCGAGCGGGCCGCCCACGCCGCCCGTGCCCGCAGCGCCGAGCGCCGCGAGTGGGCGCGCGCCGCGGACGACGCAGATGACGAGTCCGGCGAGGACGTGGTGGAGATGGACGGCGTGCTGTCGCTGGACGGGTGGAAGCGGCAGCGCCGCCGCCGCCGGCGCACGCGCGTGGACCAGCGCGGCGGCCGGGGCGTAACCGGGCGGCGCGGGCGGGCGGCGTGAGGTGGTGAGGAGATGCGCGCCGGCAGCCAGCCGGCGCGCCGCGGGTTCCCCAGAACGGGAGGCAGGATGGATTTCGCCAAGATCGACGGAGCCGGAACGTCATCCGCGGAGATCGCCGTTCTGGCCGTTCTCGCGGTGCTGCTCGTGGTGGCGGGATGGGCCTTCTACCGCAAGATGAGCGGGCGCGAGAAGTCGGACATCAGCGGGCTGCACTTCACCCGGCGGAAGTAGGGGAGATGGGGGGATGGAGACGAGCCGGGCGGCGGAAGATTCCGTCGCCCGGCTCGCCGTTTCTCCATTCAGCGCGGCGGGAGAGGGGAAAGTTCGCGGCCTTGTCCCCCCTCACCGGCGGCTGAAGCCGCAGCAACAACTACGGGAAGCCTCGCAAACTGCGCGAGGCTGTTGGCCCGGCGCCGGGCACCGGCTCCGGCCTCCCTTTCATCCCATCGTGGTCGCGCGAAGCGCGGTGCTCGACTCAGAACCAGCGCCCGTAGTCGGCGCGGTAGTTGGGGAAGCCCCAGTCGTAGCGGTCGTGGTGGCGCTCCCAGTCCATGGGCCAGCCGCCGCGCATGGTGCGCGTGCCGCCGACGGTCTGGTACGGGGCGTGGTACTGGCGCATGTCGCCCACGCGGCCGATGCGGTCGCCGCCGTACGGCACGTAGTTGATGGGGCGCTCGCCCGGATGCTGCTCGCGCACGTAGTCCATGTTGTAGCGCGCGGTCACGCGGTTGGGGAACGGCATGGCGCGGTACCCGCGGTCGTAGTCGTCCACCCCGCGGCCGCCCACGTCGCGGGCGCCGTAGTCGCGCCCGTAGCCGCCCTGCCCGCCCGCGAAGCGCGTCCGCACCGGCTCGCGCATCCCGCGCGCCTGTGGCCACCCGCGCAGCCCGTAGTCGTATCCCCGGTCGTAGCCTCGCATCGCTATCCTCCTTCGTTTCGCCGGTTCCGAGAGGACGCCCCGGAGGAGCAATCCCCGTTCCGCCGCGACCCGATCCAACAAGACAGGCCGCGGGATATGCCGGGATGAAGCGGACCTGCGTGAGAAAGATGCCACTGAAGTGGCGGCTACAACTGCACGCAGCCCGCCTGCGCGGACTTCGAGCTTCGGGCCCTCGGTGAGTTCTCTGCGTCTCCGCGTCTCCGCGTGAGATCCGCAGTTTGTCTGTTGCCTGGTGCCGGGCGCGGTCCCGTCCCTGCGTGTAGGTTCAAGGGAATGGGGGAGATGCGATGACACGGCTGAACGAGCTTTCGCGCGAGTACGAGGCGCGGCACTACCCGCCCACCCGCCGGCTGGACCTGCACGGCGAGGGGCCGCAGTTCGCGCGCGACCGGGCGCTGCGCTGGATCCAGACCTTCGCGCACGAGCAGCCCGGCGCCGACCTGCTGCTCGTGGTAGAGCGCGGCCGGCGCGCGGCGCACGGGCACAAGGGGCCCGTGCGGCTGGAGGTCGAGAAGCTGCTGAAGGAGCTGGAGGGCGGGCTGATCGAGTGGTGGCAGCCGTTCGCCGAGGGGTCGCTGGCGCTGCGCATCGCGCGCGACCCGCGGCGGTGGGCGCCGGGAGCCAGGCCGGCCGAGCCGCTGAAGGGCGACGGGCGCACGCCGGAAACCGCTGGCGCGAAGTATCTCCCCCCGCAGGCCGACATCCCCCCCGAGCTCCTGCCCGTGGCCACGCGCGCCGCCGAGCTGCGCCGCACGCGCGAGGGGCTGGCGGTGGGGATGCTCGACGTGGTGCTGCGCGGCATCTGGATCGACGCGCAGGCGCGGGCCTTCGACGAGGGCGTGAGCTGGGAGGAGGCGCTGCGCGAGGTGCTGCAGGCCGAGGAGCGCGCCCTCTACGAAGACGAGGCGTGAGCGGGCCGCGCCAAAAGTCTTTTCTTTTCAAGGGCGAACGATAGATTCCGCTCCGCGGGGCCCGGGCGCGTGAAACTGTTCGCGGCGCCGTGTACGGAACCAGGGGCACGACACGAAGCCGGCCCATGCGGCGGCTCCCTTCCTCTCCCTCCTTGCACACCCCTTTTCCCACACGGTGAGCTCCATGAGACGCATGCAGTACGTGGCCGCCGCCGCGTGCGCGGTGCTGGCCGCCATGCCGGCGCACGCCCAGCGCGCGGGCACCGCCCAGCAGCGCACGATCCGCGTAGGGCAGACGGTGAACGCCACCCTCGCCCAGGCCGACCCCAGGATGAGCGAGCGCGGCCGCTTCCAGGTGTACAGCTTCACCGCGCGAAAGGGGCAGCGCGTGGTCGCGACGATGCGCTCCAAGGACTTCGACGCGTACCTGACGGTGGCGCGGATGGTGAGCGGGATCACCGACGCGCTGGAGACCGACGACGACCGCGGCGGCGAGACCGACGCCCGCGTGCGCTTCGAGGTGCCCGACGACGGCACGTACCTGCTCGTGGCGCAGTCGCTCTCCGAGGACGGCACCGGCGCCTACACCCTGGCGCTCGAGGCCGCGCCCGAGCCCACCACCGCGGCGCCGCGCCCCATCCGCGTGGGGCAGAGCGTGAGCGGGCGCCTGACCGACACCGACGCGCTGCTGGACGACGACTCGTGGTACGACACCTGGACGCTGACCGCCACCAAGGGGCAGCGGCTGCAGATCGAGATGTCGGCCGACTCGTTCGACACCTTCCTGCACTTCGGGAAGATGGAGAACGGCGAGTTCCAGTCCAGCACCACCGACGACGACGGCGCGGGCGGCACCAACTCGCGCGTGCGCGTGACCATTCCCGAGGACGGCGAGTACGTGATCCGCGCCAACTCGGTGAAGGCGGGCGAGTCCGGCGCGTACACGCTGGCCGTGACCGAGCGCCAGCCGGCGCCGACCACCGCCACCGCGCGCGCCATCGAGCCCAACACCGAGGTCACCGGCACCCTGGACGACAACGACCCGGTGACGGAGGACGGCTCGTTCTACGACTACTGGACCTACCAGGGGCGCTCGGGCGAGCGGCTGAAGATCACCATGTCGAGCGAGGAGTTCGACACCTACGTCTCGGTCGGTACGGTGCAGAACGGCGCGTTCAACGAGATCAGCTCCAACGACGACGGCAGCGAGGGCACCAACTCGGAGCTCGAGGTCACGCTCCCCTCCAGCGGCACCTTCACCATCCGCGCGAAGGCGCTGAGCGGCGAGAACTCGGGCGAGTACAAGCTGAAGGTCGAGCCGCAGCGGTAACCAGCGGCGGCACGTCCTGGGATCAGATCGAAGCCCTTCCCCGAGTTGCGGGGGAGGGCTTCGGTGCGTTGGGAAATGCCTGTGCTCGCCCGGCGCGGCCCTCTCCCCCCGGCCCCCTCCGCCCGCTCCGCGGGGGAGGGGGAGAACTCAGCGTGGGGGAGAGCTTCGTCGCGTAAATCATGCTCTGCGTGAGGGATGCGCGCCCGGAGGGCCGGGACGGCGCCGCGCCGCGAGGGTGCCGGCGGGGTCGACACGATGCCGGCGCGGCGGTGGCCCGGCGCGGTTGGCAACAGTCGTATCGTTGCCTACCGCGCGCGCAGCCCGGTTTGGCGCCTCGGCGCCAAACACGCCCAGGAAAAGAAGTGCGTGAGTGCGGAAGTGCGGGAGTGCGGGAGTGCGGGAGTGCGTCAGATTCGCGCGGATCCAACGCACTTCCGCACTCACGCACTTCCGCACTTTCGCATGAAAAACGCCGCCCGGCGCGGAGCGGTCGCGCCGGGCGGCTGGCCCGTACCCTCTGATGGTCGTTCCGTGCTACTGCAGTGCGGACGTCTGCAGGTTGATGGTCCAGATCCATTCCTGCTTGCTCTTGGAGATGCGGATCAGGATCTCCGGGCTGTCGGCCACGCGCACCCGGATGAAGCGGAAGCGCGAGGGGATGGTGATGATGTAGTCGCCGTTGGACCGCGCCGTGTTGCGCACCTCCAGCCCGTCGCGCGTGGGAACCAGCCCCTCGCCCGCGTAGTGGGTGACCACCTGCCCGTTGGCGCGCGGCACGTCCTTGATCCACAGCGTGGCCGCGCCCACGCCCTGCACCGAGTTGAACACCAGCGTGACGTCGGGCCCGGCCGGGGTGAAGGTGACCGGCGCCGACATCCCCGGCTTGATGCGCGGGCGCGGCGGCTCCGGTGCGGCCGGGCGCGCCGACGGCGTTTCCACCCGCGGCGCGGCCGCTACCGACGGGAGGGGCGCCGCCACAGGCGCGTCGGCCGCGGCCAGCGTGCGCTGCTCGTGCAGCACCTCGTCCTGCCCCAGCCACTCGGCCAGGCGCGTGGACACCGGGCCGGGGCCCGCGAGCTTCACCACGCCGTGCGCCACGAAGGCGCGCCCCGGCTCGGTGGCCAGGGTTACCGCCAGGAACAGCACCACCGCGGCCGCCGCGCGCATGGGCGTGCTGGAGAACGAGGCCACGCCGCGGCGGCGGAAGCGCGCGCGGTCGACGGCGGCGAGCGCCACCGCGCGCTTGCCGTCGTCGGGCATGGCGGCGGGGAGCAGGTGCAGCCACTCGCTGACCGTGGCGGACTTGCGCTCGTACCCCTCCAGCCGGGCCGTGCACGCGGCACAGGTCCGCAGGTGCGCGCCCATGATGCGGTGCGCCTCGCGGTCCAGCTGGTGGTCCATGTATCGGATCAGGTCCTCGTCACCGGGGTGGCGGGACCCTGTCAACAGACTCATCTCAGGCTCTCCGAGGTTGGAGCGAGCTCGCCCGCGAGCTTGTTCAGCGCGCGTGCGATCATGGTGCCCACCGACCCCGTCGTGGTTCCGACCGCGTCGGCGATCTCGTGGTGGGCGAAACCCTCTTCCCTCATCAGGAGCACGGTCCTTTCCTTCCAACTCAGCCGGTCGAGCGCCGCGCGTACCACCTTGCGGCGCTCCGCGCTCTCGGCGGCGTCGTCGGGCCCCGGTCCCACGTCGCCCATGGGGGCGCGGTCGGGGCTTCCCGTCAGCAGCGTCATCCACCGGACGCGGGCGCGCGCGGTGTCGCGGACCACGTTGGTGGCCACGGCGAACAGCCATGCGCGCACGTGCCTGTCCTGCGGCGGACGCTCGACGAGCCGGACGAACGCCTCCTGGGCGGCGTCCGCTGCCAGGTCCGCGTCGCCGGTGAGGCGCACGAGGTACCTGTACAGCCCGTCGTAGTGCTGCAGGAAGAGCTGGGTAACGTTCAAGCGCTCTTCCACGGGAGGCGTTCCGGATGACAACTGAAGCGTCCGTGTGCTGCCGTTCGCTTCCGGGGGCCGCGATGGAACGAGCCGGGTGGCGCGTTTCTGACCGGTGCGGCGTCCCTGGCGGGGCGGTGGATGGAGACCGGGGGAGATTGGGCGCGGAGGCCTTGGTTCAAGGATAACAGGAAATGGGGGAGAGGGGACAGGGGAAGTGCGAAGGTGCGAGAGTGACCTGCCCTCGCCCCTGCGCTGGTGATGCGCACCCAGGCCGGGGAGCAGTCCCCGAAGGGACTTTGTGCTGTTGTTGCCGCGAATTTATTCGCCCGGCTCCCGGGGTGTGGCCGGCTTCCCGGGTGTGGCCGGCGCCTCGGCCTCCGCCACGGCGGCCTTGTGCGCGCGGCGGGCGTCGTTCACCAGCTGGTGCGCGCGGCGCGTGGTTTCCGGCTGGCGGAAGCGGGTGAGGCGGAGGATCAGGGCGATGGCGGTCTCCAGGTCCATCCGGTGGCCCACGGAGACGTAGACGGGGTTGCAGCGGTCCCGCGTGCGCAGCGCGACGCCGATCACCTCGCCCTTGTCGATGATCTCCGCCGTGGAGCCGCGCTCCTCGCCCAGCGGGCCGTGCTCGCCCACGAACATCGTCTTGGCGCAGCCTACCGACGGCAGGTCCAGCAGCACGCCGCCGTGGCAGGCCACGCCGAAGCGCCGCGGATGCGCGTAGCCGTGCGCGTCGAACACCACCACGTCGGGCCGATGCTCCAGCCGCTCCCACGCGGCGGCGAGCGCCGGGATCTCGCGGAAGGAGAGGTAGCCGGGGACGTAGGGGAAGCGGAGATCCACCTTCGCGCTGGCCTCCTCCACCGTGGCCATCGTCTCCAGGTCGATGTTCACCACACCGGCGAAGCCCACGCGGCTGAACCGGTCCGCCGACACGTCCGCGCCCGCCACCAGCCGCGGCGCGAACCCGGGCGGCGGCCGCATCACGAGGCGATCGCGCAGCGCGAGCTGCACCTCGCGCGCTTCCGCGACCTTCAGCTCCCACGGGTGCAGGTTCTGGAATCCTTCCATCGGCTCCGTCTCGATCGGGGGGCGATCAGTTGGGAAGATACGGATGCGCGGACAGCTCGCCGCCTCTCCCAGGCTGACGTGCGGCCAGGTCATGGATCCTTCGGCCTGCGAGCGCTCGCGCGAAAGTAATTACAGTGTGGCCGGCCTCAGGACGACGTCAATGGGGGACGCCGTAAATGGCATCCATCGTGTCGGATCGGACTACCGCCGGTTCACCGCGACGCAACTTCTCATCCCTCACCCTGTCCCCTTTTCCCTGCTCCTCCGATGGCCGCTTGATCGCGCGGGCTGGCGCGGCGCGGCGGGGCGCGGCATCATTGCGGCACCCTCGCAGCATCCCCGCACGGCCGACCCCGCCCATTCCCTTTCGGAGACGGCACATGGAGCGCACCCGGTTCATCGATCACGGCGGGCACCGCATTCTCCTGCTGGACTACTCCAACATCCGCCACCCGCAGGAGGCCGTGGACGCCATCCACCACTCCATGCGCGAGGTGGCGAAGCATCCGCCGGGGTCACTGCGGGTGCTGACCAACGTGCGCGACGCACGCTACAACGCCGCGGTGCTGCAGGCGCTGAAGGAGCTGGCGGCGCACAACGCCCCGTACGTGAAGGCCAGCGCCATCGTGGGGATGAGCGGCCTGCACCGTATCGCCTACCAGGCCGTGATCCTCTTCAGCCGCCGCAAGATCCAGACGTTCGACACGCAGGAGCAGGCGCTGGACTGGCTGGCGCAGCAGGACTGAATCCCCCGTCAGACGAGCCCGGCGCGTCTCCGCGCCATTCGCGCCGCCCTCTCCCCGCGCCTGAGAGCGCTCGCCCTCTCCCGTACCGGGCGAGGGGGATGCGTCCGCGTCCGCGCGGCCTGCAACCTCTGGCCAAGCTGACGGTTCTGCGTGCCGGGGTGCTTTCCGACGACGCTTGCGCCCGGCGCGGCGGGAGGCCTTCTTTTCGTCATCGTTCCCATCTCCCGATGCATCACGGAGTTCCACAGATGAAGAAGATCCTCGTTGGCCTGCTCGCGCTCGTCTTCCTCACCACCGCGCGGGCGGAGGCGCAGCGTTCGGCCAGCCACCGCGCGGCGGCGATGGACCTGCTGCTGGCCATGCACGTACCCGAGGCGCTGCAGGCGTCGCTGTCCACCGCGCTGCAGGTGCAGCTGCAGGGGAACCCGCAGATGCGGGGAATGGAGCCGGTGCTGCGCGACTTCTTCGCGCGCTACGTGAGCTGGGAAACGCTGAAGGACCAGTACGCCGACCTGTACGCGAGCGCCTTCACCGAGGATGAGCTGCACCAGATGGCGGATTTCTACCGCACGCCGGTGGGGCAGAAGCTGGCGCGCTCGTCGCCGCTGCTGCTGCGGCAGGGCGCGGAACTGGGCGAGCGCGCGGTCCGCCAGCACATGCCCGAGCTGCAGGAGATGATCCGCCGGCACCTGCTCACCCGCGCGCAACCGTAGCGTCTGCGGCGGCTTGTGAACGGTCCGAAGGGGCGCTCACCGGGGGCGCCCCTCTCGTTTCCGGTATGCACTTCCCCTGTTGTCCAATTTCAGAGGGCACAACCGCGCGCTGCGCGTACTTTCATGTGCAAAATGCCCTTGTGATCCATAGCAGGTTCTCGTAAGGTGGGTGCAATCGACGTCCAATTTGGCAACTATACGCAAATGGACATGGCACCTCCCTTTCGGGGCGAACCCACGTGGAACGGAACGCCGAGATCGAGAGCCTGCGGGAGGCGCTGCGCAGGCGCGTGGAAGAGACCTCGGTGCGGCAGGTGGCCGCCGAGGTGAAGATGAGCCACGGCGGCATCTACAACCTGGTGGCGGGCGACGTGGTGCCATACGGGAAGACGCTGGCCAAGCTGCGCGCCTGGTACGTGGAGCGCACGCTGCGCGGCGGCGGCGGGTTCACCGCCACGGCCGCGCGCTACGTGATCGACCAGATGCTGGAGAACGTGCCCAGGGCCGTGCGCCCGGCCGCCGAGTTGGAGATGCTCGACAACTTCAAGGCGCTCTACGAGAAGTTCCACGTCCCCGCGCCCGCCTGGGTGATCGAGCTGCGGCGAGAGGCCGGCGGGAGGACGGAGGGAGGATGAGGAGAAGTGCGGGAGTGCGGGAGTGCGGGAGTGCGGAAGTGCGGAAGTGCGGAAGTGCGGAAGTGCGGAAGTGCGGAAGTGCGGAAGTGCGGGAGTACGGAAGTGCGGGAGTGCTTGAGTCTGCTCGACATCGCAGGTGCGTCGCCGCGTCCCGCGCGGGGAGGTTGCGGGTCCGCCGTGGAGGGCTCGGCATGCGATGAGTATCGCGGATTTTTTACAGAGGGATGATTGGCCGATGGCGACGCGGGTGAGGCGATCTCCATCTCCCCTGATGACGCAGTTGGAGATGACGGAACCGCGCCGTTCACCTCCCCCGCGCGAGACGGGCCGCCCTGGTGGTGAGGTAGTCGCGCTCGGGGATGCTGGCGGTGCGCTCGGCGGCGGCACGGTAGTGGGCGAGGGCGCGCTCCGGGTCGCCGGCGCGCTCGTACAGGTGCGCGCGGACGGCGTCCAGGCGGTAGTGGCCGGCGAGCCGCGCGTCCGCATCCAGCGCGGCCAGCATCTCCAGCCCCACCGCCGGTCCGTGCACCATCGCCGCGGCGATCGCGCGGTTCAGCGACACCACCGGGTTGTCCGACATTCGCTCCAGCAGGCTGTACAGCGCCAGGATCTGCGCCCAGTCGGTGTCCTCCGCGCGCGCGGCCTCGTCGTGGACGGCGGCGATGGCGGCCTGCAGCTGGTACGGCCCGGCCGCGCCGCGGGCGAGCGCGGCGGAGACGAGCGCCACGCCCTCCGCGACGAGATCGCCATCCCACAGCGCGCGGTCCTGCTCGTCCAGCGGGACCAGCTCGCCATTCGGGCCGGTGCGCGCGGCGCGGCGCGCGTCGGTCAGCAGCATCAGCGCGAGCAGCCCGGCGACTTCCGCGTCGTCCGGAAGCAGCGCGTGGACGACGCGCGCCAGCCGGATCGCCTCGTTGGAGAGATCGGTGCGCGCGAGGTCGGGGCCGCTGCTGCTGGCATATCCTTCGTTGAAGACGAGATACAGCACGTGCAGCACGGCGGCCAGCCGCCCCGCGCGCTCGCCGCCGGACGGCATCTCGAACGGCACGCCGGAGGACCTGATGCTCTGCTTGGCGCGGCTGATCCGCTGCGCCATGGTGGCCTCGGGAACCAGGAAGGCGCGCGCGATCTCCGCGGTGGTCAGGCCGCCCACGGCGCGCAGCGTGAGGGCGATGGCGGAGGGCTGCGTGAGCGCGGAATGGCAGCACATGAACAGGAGGACGAGCGTGTCGTCGCGGTCGATCCCGATCTCGGCGTCGGGCGGGGGGACGAACGCCCACTCGGCCCACACGTCGCCGGCGACGGCGTCCTCGCGCCGGCGCCGGGCCATCTCGCTGCGCACCTGGTCGGTGATGCGGCGCACGGCCACGTGGTAGAGCCACCCGCGCGGGTTCCGCGGGACGCCCTGCTCCGGCCACTGCACGGCGGCCGCGATCAGCGCCTCCTGCACCGCGTCCTCCGCCTCGGCGAAGTCGCCGTGGCGCCGCGCGACCGCGCCGAGCACCTGCGGCGCAAGCTCGCGCAGCAGGGGCTCGATCGCCGCGGACGGAGACTCCGCGGTCACGCGTCCTTCGGGGCGGGCGCACTTCCCACCCGGCGCACCTCGATCGGCATGTTCAGCGGCACGCCGCCGGGTCCCGGCGCGGCCGACGCCTTCGCCGCGATCTCGTAGGCGCGTTCCGGGCTGTCCACCTGGACGATCCAGTAGCCGGCCAGGAACTCCTTGGCCTCGGCGAACGGCCCGTCCGTCACGGCCGGCAGCCCGTCCTTCCCCGCGCGGACGATCCTGGCTCCGCCGGGCGCGGACAGCGCCTGGACGCCCACGAACTCGCCGGCGTCGGCCAGCTCGCGGTTCAGCGCGCGCATGAAGGCGATGTGCGCCTGGAGATCGTCCGGCGCCCAGTCGAAGATCTGGTACTCGCCCGTCCCGCGCGGCGCGTGCATCATCAGCATGTACTTCATGGTCCGTTCTCCTCACCCGTGGTCCCGGCGCCCTGCTGGCGCCCGCGCAGCGTCCGTCGTCGGCGCTTGCATGGAGTAGTCGGAGCCGCGCGCCCGTTCTCTACATCGCAATGACAAATCTTTCGTCGAACCGCTAACTCGACGTTCGTTGCTGCAGAAATTCCCGAACATCCTCGATTTTGAATACCTCCTTCCGGAGATGAAGGACTACGTGGCAATTAGCGCAGACCGGGCGCAGATCCTCAACGGGATCGAGTAGATGCGCCTCTCCAACCTCCGACAGCGGGTGAAGATGGTGGACGTGGATGACGCCTTCGGCCACGAGCCCGTATACCTCCCCGAAGCTGAATCCGCAGATCGTACAGCGGGTGCCGTGAGCGTCGATGCACCGGAGGCGAGCCTTCGAGTCGCGCTCGTAGGCATTGATCGTCACCACGCGACGCGCGCCTTCGATCACGAAGTCGGGCGGCAACTCTTCGGGAAAGGGGAGATCTGGCAGCTCGCGTTCCGGTCGAAGCCAAAGCTGGCCATCCCGATGCTCAATGCGGGTCGGAAGGCATCGGGTGATGATGGCTCCTACCAACCTGGCTCTGTCGGATCGAGGGCAATTTGGGTGGTTGGGATCGAGCGCCGCAGTTCCGTGGAGCTGGAGATGGTTCCACCATGCGCGGAAGGAGGCGGCTGGAATCGGATCCGCATTTCCAGTGCGGTGCGAACGCACGAGGATCCGGTCCTCGGCGACGCTGAGGATATCGTTGACTGAATCCTGTGCCAGAGTGCTGATGCACGGGAACTTCGGGTGATCGGCACACGTCGGCTGACGGAGCAAGGCACCCCGCAACTCGCCCCAGACCTGCTGCCATTTCTCAACCATCAGAGGGTCTCCGCCAAGTTCAGGATGCCGACCAGCCGCCGGAGATGGGAGAAGCGCCCCGGCGACGGACGATGCCACGATAGCGCCGGGCACCTGCGGCGCAAGCTGGCGCGGCAGGTGCCCGGGAGATGGCGGTCAGCGGACCGGCGTCACGCGTCGGCGGGGGGCGGGGCGCTCATGACCTGGCGCACCTCGATGGGGATGACGAGCGGCGCGCCGCCGGGGCCGGGCGCCGCCGACGCCTTCGCCGCGATCTCGTACGCGCGCTCGGCGCTGTCCACGTCCACGATCCAGAAGCCGGCGAGGAACTCCTTGGCCTCGGCGAACGGGCCGTCGGTCACCGCCGGCAGGCCGTCGCCGCGCGCGCGGACGATGCGGGCCTCGCCGGGCTGGTCCAGCCCCTCGGCGCCCACCAGCTCGCCGGACTCGGTGAGCTGGCGGTTGAGGTCGTGCATGAACCCGATGTGGGCCTGCAGGTCTTCCGGGGTCCACTGGGTGACCTGCCAATCCCCCGTCCCGCGCGGCGCGTGCATCATCAGCATGTACTTCATGGTTCGGTCTCCGTCTCTGGGTCTGGCGCCCCTTGCCGGGCTCGCGCAGCGGCCATCGTTGGCGCTTGCACGAGGTAGTCGGAGCCGCGCGCCGGTTCTCTACATCGCCCTGAAAAAAGATTTCGGGAATGTGAGGCGGAAGGGCGAAGTGGGCAACGTGCGCACCCCGGAGGTCCATCTTCCGGGCCGATCCCGTCACCGCGGCTTGCCCAGGTACTCGCGCTGGAAGCGCCAGTCCCGCACGGCGTCGTCGCGGGCGCCGAGGGCGTGCGTGGTGCCGTCGCGGAGCCACACGACCTCGTCCGCCACGTTCAGCACCCACCCCATCTCGTGCCCGCTGACCACCACTGCGCATCCCGCGGCCGCCATCCCGCGCAGCGCGGCGGAGACGGTGTCGGCGTCGCGCGGCGGGAGGCCGCGGAACGGCTCGTCGGCCAGCAGGCACTTCGGCCGCCGCACCATCGCCACGGACAGCTCCGCGCGCCGGTGCTCGCCGCCGGAGAGGGAGCCGCAGCGCTGCGTGGCGAGATGCGCGACGCCCAGCCGCTCCAGCACCGCCGCGCGGTCGCCGCCGCCGAAGCGCGCCTCGACGGCGTCCAGGTGCTGCGCGAGGGTGAAGTCGCGCGACAGGATGGTGCGGTCGACGGGGAGATGGAAGACGCCGCGGCGGGCGAGCTCCGCCGGGCGCCCGGTCAGCCGCCGACCGCCGAGCTCCACGAAGCCGTGGTCGGGGCGAATCCACCCGGCCGCGATCTTCATCAGCGTCGACTTTCCCGTGCCGTTGCGCCCGACCAGCGCCGTCACCGCGCCCGCGCGCGCCTCGAAATACGCGCTGGCCAGCACCGCGCGCCCGTCGAACGTCTTGCCGACGGAGTCCGCCCGCAGCACCGCGCTCACAGCCGCACCGCAATGCCGATCGCCAGCTCCGCCAGCGTGATGGGGACGAGCATCGTCGCGAAGAGCCGCGCGCGTCCGTAGCCGAGGGAAAGGAGGAACAGGTCCTCGTTCCGCCGCCGCGCCGACACCCGCCCGAGCACCGCCACGATCGCGAGCACCGCCAGCACGGCCACGGGCGCGATCCGGAGCGGGTGATCCGGCGGAGCGAGCCGCAGCGCGCCCTCCAGCGCCGACGAGCCGACGGTGACCAGCGCGCGCACGAACGCCCACGACACCAGCGAGCGCGCGACGATGGAGGAGGTGAAGTGGGGGAGGAAGATCATCCCCAACGGATAGGCTTCCACCGGACGGGCGGACAGGTCGGGGGGATGAACAGATGATGAGCGCGCCGCATCTCCCGCGCCGTCGATCGCCCTCTCCCCATCCCGCCGGTCAGCGGAACTGCGCGCGGATGATGGAGATGTGAAGGAGGAGATGCAGCCCCCAGAGTCCCCCGCCGATCAGCGCGGCGGCCGCGATCACGCGCACGGCCAGCATCACCGCCTGCCCGGTGCGCGAGCCGGCGCGGTAGCGGAAGACCCGCTCGCCCGCCGGAAAGACGCGCCGCACCAGGTTGAATCGCGGCGGCCCGATGGCCAGGCAGAGCACCAGGATCACCTCCCCCAGCACCAGCAGCGGAAGCCCGAGCGCCGCCGCGATCGCCCATCCCCACACCGTGCGCGGCCATCCCGGCGCGAAGAACGCGGCGAAGAAGAAGGCGGAGAGGGCCGCCGCCCCCGCGATGAGCGCCGCGTTCGCCAGCAGCTGCGACGGCGATCTCGCCGTTCGCGGAGCCACGGGAGCGGGGACGCCGCGCGGGCCGCGGCTCACGGACGCAGCTCGGCGCGCGCCGGTGCCGGCTCGGCCCGGTGCGCGGGGAGGCGCGGGCGGACGCGCTCTCGCTCCTTCAGGCGCATCGCCGCCAGCTCGAACCACTCGCCCACCCGCTCCTCGCCGTGCTCCTCGCGCAGGTCGGCCACCAGACCGGAGAGCTTGGCCCAGCAGATAGGGATCACCCCCCCGAAGAAGTCCGAAACCAGCTCCAGGCTCAGGTCGCCGCGGTACAGCAGCACGCCGATGCTTTCCCACGTTGCCAGCACCAGGTGCAGCAGGTCGCGCTGGGGGCCGTCCAGCCGCTCGTACAGCTCGCGGCGCGACAGCCCGTCGGGGAGCGAGATCACCAGGCCCAGCGCGCGGACGAATTCGGGGCTCTGGAACGAGCGCACCAGCTCCAGCCGCGCCGCGCGCAGCTGCGAGCGCCGGGCATCGCGGAACTGCAGCGACGCGAACAGCAGCCCACACACCAGCGCGAGCGTGGAGACGAGGTTCAGGAGGAGCGGGAGATTCACGGCGGGATCGGGAGAGATGGGGGTGATCCACGGGGAGGTGAGGATGCCTGCAAGGTCATCATCCCCATCCCCCTGCGCCAGAGTGGTGATTCCGCCGCGCGGCTGGCCCGGCGCGCACGGGCGACGTATCGTCCCGCCTTCGCGCCGCACCGACAAACGCACGGGAGATGACGGACGATGAGCCTGCGCCACGACGTGGTGTTCCTGTTCGACGTGGACAACACGCTGCTCGACAACGACCGCGTGACGGCCGACCTGAGGCGCCACCTGACCGGCGCCTTCGGCGGCGAGCGGGCGCAGTGGTACTGGGACACCTTCGAGGAGCTGCGGAGCGAGCTGGGGTACGCCGACTACCTGGGCGCGCTGCAGCGCTTCCGCGTGGAGCACCCGCGCGATCCCAACCTGCTCGCCGTCAGCACCTACCTGGTCAACTACCCGTTCGCCAACCGGCTGTATCCCGGCTCGCTGGACGTGATCGAGCACTGCCGCCGGTGGGGCCCCGTGGTCATCCTCTCCGACGGCGACGTGGTGTTCCAGCCGCGCAAGGTGGAGCGGAGCGGGCTGTGGGACGCGGTGGAGGGAAACGTCCTCATCTACATCCACAAGGAGGAGATGCTGGACGACGTGGAGGAGCGCTATCCCGCGCGGCATTACGTGATGGTGGACGACAAGCTCCGCATCCTGGACGAGATGCGGAAGGTGTGGGGCGGGCGCCTGACCACCGTCTTCCCGCGCCAGGGCCACTACGCGCTCGACCCCGACCTCTGCTCGCGCTTCGCCCCCGCCGACGTCACGCTGGAGCGCATCGGCGAGTTGGCGGAGTACGATCTGGCGCGGTTGATCGGGCCGGACGCGGAGCGGGTGGAGTAGGGTGCTGAGTGCTGAGTGCTGAGTGCTGAGTGCTGAGTGCTGAGTGCGTGCTGAGTGCTGAGTGCTGAGTGCTGAGTGCTGAGTGCTGAGTGCTGAGTGCTGAGTGCTGAGTGCTGAAGGGGGAAACCGAGCGACGGGCTGGCAGCTGTGGCCCCCCCGGCGAATGAATTCGCGGCAACAACGGCCCGAAGTCCGCCTTCGCGGACTCGCGACCGCACTATCCCGGCGGAGATCACGCATCAAGGCGCGGAGGCGCGGAGAACTCCGTGCCGTCACGAATCCTCCGCGCCTCCGCGTAAGGTCAGCACTCAGCACTCAGCACTCAGCACTCAGCACTCAGCACTCAGCACTCAGCACTCACGCACTTCCGCACTTCCGCACTTCCGCACTTCCGCACCCTTTGTCGCCCCTGTCATATTTCCCTGCTGCCAGACGTTCCCTCGTGCCGCACCCGCGTGAACGGCGCCGGCAAATCTCCCGATAAGGCACCGCATGTCCCCCTCACGCGCCTTTCCGCTCGCCGCCGCCCTGGCCGCACTCGCGCTCGCCGCCATTCCCGCCGCCGCGCAGACGGTCACCGGCACGCTGCTGGAGCCGGGCGGGCAGCCGGTGGAGCAGGTGCTGGTGGCGCTCGTCGACAACACCGGCCACCAGCGCGCCGCCACCCTCACCGACCGCGCCGGCGCCTTCACCATCCGGGCGCCCGGCGCCGGGCGCTACTCGCTGCGCGCCGAGCGCATCGGCTACACCACCGTGGTCTCCGCCGCCTTCGACCTGCGCGACGGGGAAACGCGCAGCGAGCGCCTGGTGGCCTCGGGGCGCGCCGTGGCCCTGCAGGCCATCCGCGTCTCCGCTTCCGGACGGCGGTGCACGGGGCGCCCCGAGCGCGCGGCGGAGACGGCCACGCTCTGGGAGGAGGCGCGCAAGGCGCTGAACGCCACCGCCTACGGCGAGCGCGAGCGGCTGTACCGCTACGACGTGGTGCGCTGGACGCGCGACCTGGACGCGCGCACCGGCGCCGTCACCCGCGACTTGCGGCAGGTGGTGGGGCGCGTGGCCGACCACCCGTTCGTCAGCGCTCCGCCGGCCGAGCTCAGCCGCCACGGCTTCATCCGCGCCGCCCAGGGCGACTCGACCTTCTACTGGGGCCCCGACGCCGAGGTGATGCTGAGCGACGAGTTCATGAACGACCACTGCTTCCACGTGACCTCGGGGCCCGACAGCGCGCTGGTGGGCCTCGCCTTCGAGCCCGTGCGCGGCCGTGCCGTGCCCGACCTGGCGGGGGTGATGTGGCTGGACCGGCGCACCGCCGAGCTGCGGCGCGTGGAGTACCGCTACGTGGGCGGCCCGCCCGAGAGCGAGTCGCCGCGCGTGGGCGGCACGGTGGAGTACGCGCGGCTCCGCAACGGGCCGTGGATCGTGAGCCGCTGGGCCATCCGCATGCCGCTGCTCCAGGAAAGCGACCTGCAGATGTCCATGCGCGCCGCCGCCATCTCGCGCAACGCCGACACCCGGCTGCGCGTGGTGGCCGTGCGCGAGAACGGCGGCGAGGTCACCGGCACCGCGGGCGGCGACGGGCGCCTGCTTTCCGGCCCCGTGGCCGCGGTGCAGGGCGTGGTGTGGGACAGCACCCACGGCGCCCCGCTGGCCGGCGCGCGCGTCTACTTCTCGGGCACGCAGGCCGAGACGGTGGCGGGCGCGGACGGCCGCTTCCGGCTGGAGGCGCCGGCCGAGGGCACGTACACCCTCGCCTTCACCCACGCCGGGCTGGGCCCCGTGGCCGCCTCGGCCGCGCCGAAGACGGTGACGCTGAAGGCGGGCGAGACCGTGACCGCCGACCTGGCCGTTCCCGGGTGGGCCACGGTGGCGGCGGCGCTCTGCCCCGACAGCACCCTGCACCCCAACCGCGGCATCCTGCTGGGCACGGTGCGCGGGGCGGAGGGCGACACGGCGCTGGTCTCGGCCACCTGGACGCGGACCATCGTGGGCGGGCGGGAAACGCGCAGCAACACGCAGTTCGTGGCCACGCGGCCGGACCCGCAGGGCTTCTACGTCCTCTGCGGCGTTCCCGAGGGGCGCCCGCTGCAGCTGGGGATGCGGCGCCGCGGCGTGGATTTGGGCGGCACCGAGGTGCGGCTGCAGGCCGGCGTCCCGCACTGGCAGGACATCTCCGCCGACGCGCGCGCCGCCGAGGCGGACCTGGGCGAGGTGAAGGCCGTGGCCGCGGCGGCGGGGGTCACCGTGCGCGAGGCCGACGCGCCCGCCGCGCCCCGCGGGCTGGCGGACTTCGAGCGGCGGCGGCACTCCGGGCGCGGCGTGTACCTGGCCCGCGAGGAGGTGGAGCGGCGGCACGCGTCGCGGCTGGTGGACCTCTTCCGCGGGCTTCCCGGCGTGCAGGTGGTGCGCGACCCCGCGGGCGAGCGGGTGGTGATGACGGCCGCGCGCGGCGGCCGCTGGAGCGACGACATGCGCGCCGCCCCCGCCGGCGCCGACACCGCCGCGGCCGCGCTGAACCAGCCGCGCGGCGACCGCACCCGCGTCTCCAGCGCCGCCGCCGCGCCCGCGGACGGCGCGGGGTGCCCGGTGCAGCTGTACGTGGACGGCGTGTTCACCCCCGTCGAGGGCGGCCGCATCGCCGACGAGGTGCAGCCGGGTGACGTGGAGGCGGTGGAGGTCTACCGCGCCGCCACCGAGGTTCCCGCCGAGTACCGGCGGCAGGGCTCCGGCTGCGGCGTGGTACTCGTCTGGACGCGGCGGTACGCGCGGACACACTGACGGCGCGGCCCCCCGGCGTGCCCCGGGAGTGGCGTTCTTCATGCAAAGCATGGACGGCGGGGCGCGCGGTGCGCTCCGCCGTTCGTCATCAGCCCCGGACTTCGACCATGACCGCGCATTCGCTCCGCCGCCGCGCCACGCTGCTCGCGCTCGTCCTGCTCTCCGCCTGCGCCACCGGCGGGCAGAACGGGACCACCCCCGCCCGGCCGCGCACGCGGACCACGGTGCACGTGCAGAACACCGCCTTCGCGGCGTACACCATCTACGTGGTCACCGGCACCGACCGGCGCCGCCTGGGCGTGGTGAACCCCGCGTCGTCGGCGGACTTCCTCATCCCGCAGGGGATTGTGATCGGCACCACCAGCCTGCGCATCCTGGCCGACCCCATCGGCAGCGACAACGTGGGCAGCACCTTCAACATCCCCGTCACCGAGGGCGACGTCGTCACCGTGACGATCACCTGACGCGGGGTTGCGCGCGGAGAAGCGGAGGAGCAGAAAGGGGATCTCTCTGCTTCTCCGCTTTTCTGCATCTCTGCGTGAACGGGTTTCTACCAGAATCGGGAATTCGGTTGGTGCATCCTCGCCGGATCCCAACCGGCATCTTCCTGAGCCGTTCCCGCGCTGCGCACGTCCAGGGAGGATGAAAGAGAGGCGGCCTCCGCGGCCGGCAACTGGCTTCCGAGCTGAACACCCTCGCGCAGTTTGCGAGGCTTCCCGTCGTTGTTGCTGCGGCTTCAGTCGCCGGTGACCGGCTGCGTCCGGATCGTGATCGGGCGGAAGGCGCCGGCTTTCCGCCGGATCTGGTCTTCGATTGCGGGGCGGAGAGAAATCCATATTTTGATCCCCGATCAACATCTGTTTCTCCCTCCCCTCCACAGGCACATCGATGAAATTCGCAGTTCCCGCGCTGGCCGTGCTCTTTTCCGCGTGCTCGGTGAACGCCGCGCTGCGCGTGACCCCCGAGTCGGTCGCGCAGTCGGTGCAGACGAAGTACGACCCGTACAAGGACGAGACGACGGTGGTGGCGCCCGGGCTGTTCGTGATGCCGGGCAACCACATGGTGCAGACCACCACGATGTTCACCGAGCCCGGCAGGACGCTGGCGCGGCCCGGCGAGGTGTACTTCTTCATGGAGACGTCGAGCTTCAACGGCTGGCAGTACCTGCGCGACAACGAGCTGATCCTGCTGACCAACCGCGGCGAGCGCGTGAACCTGGGCGAGGCCAGCCACGACGGCGACGTGGCGTCCGGCGGCGGGATGGTGCAGGTGCACGAGACCATGGGCTACACCATTCCCGTGGCCGACCTGCGCACGCTGGCCCGCGCCGACACCGTGCGCGGCCGCATCGGCAGCGACGAGTTCGTGATGGCGGGCGACCAGCTGCAGATGCGCGTGTGGCAGCGGCTGGTGCAGCAGATCGACTCGATTCCGGCCCGGTAGGCCGCCGGATCGGCCGTCGACGGAAAGAGCCGGGGGCGCGCGGATGCGTGCCCCCGGCTCGTTTTCGTCATCCTCCGTCCGCCGCTACAGCGCGATCGCGCAGGTGGCGCCCCAGATGATGAAGGAAAGGAACATGCACCCCACGCCCACCGCCCAGAAAGACACGCGCGAATCCACCGGCAGCTTGATGGAAACGACGATCGCGGCCACCAGCGCGGCGATGACCACCAGCACGCCCTCGGGAAGGAAGAGCCACGCGTTGTTGCTGTCGCCGGAGAGCTTCACCGCCGCGAACAGCACCAGGTGCATGGCGATGACGATCCCGAAGATGATCAGCGCCGCGCGGACCCCGCGCCTGGTGGCATCCGGGTCGCGAACGGGCTGCTCGCCGTAGGGCGGAGGGCCCGAGTAGTATCCCCGCCCGCCGCCGCCCGCGCCGCCGGGCTGCTCCGGCGGAACGCTCCACTCCGGCGGCGTGTTCCCGGTATCGTCCCGCATCCGTCTCTCCGTCAGCGAGTTGGGGGATGAAGATCAGGGAATCGTACCCAATCCGGGGGAGATCAGCTTCTGCATCCGCGCTGCACCCACCGGCGTCGTCCTGGGCCGTCCCCGCGCTGGGCGTCAGGGAGGATGACAGGGAGGCGCCCTCCGCGGCCGGAACTGGCTTCCGAGCCGATCAGCCTCGCGCGGTTTGCGAGGCTTCCCGTAGTTGTTGCTGCGACTTCAGTCGCCGGTGACCGGCTGCGCCCGGGCCTGTCCGTGGGCACGGCGGCACGTGAGTGGGCCGGATGCACCGTTCTCCCGGACCGCGCAATCAGCTGGCGATCACGCCGCAGGTGACGCCCAACAGGATGAACGCAATGGCCAGGCAGATCAGCCCGACCGCCCAGAACGGGACGCGCGCGGCACGGGGAAGGCGCGCGCCGCCCAGCACCAGCACCGCGAACCCGCCCCCGGCGATCAGCATCCCCAGCAGGATGAACATTCCCTCCTGCCGCTCGCCGGTGAGCGCGTTGCCCAGGAAGGCCACGGCCTCGAGCGCCAGCATCCCCGCCAGGATCCCCAGCGCGGCGCGGACGCCCTGCAGGAACGGGCTCCCCGCCTCCGTCTCCGGCGCGACGCGGTGCTCCGGCGCGGGCCGCTCGCGCGGCGGAACGTCGTCGCGCTCCCTCATCCGCCGACCCTCGGGATGCCGTCCGTCATACGAAGCGCGGGGTTCCGGCCAGGCCGCAGGTGACGCCCCACAGGATCATCGTCACGAAGATGCACACGATCCCCATCGCCCAGAACGGCAGCCGCGCCGCGGGTGGAAGCTTCGTGGTGATGGTGAGCGCCGCGAAGAGCCCCACCACGAAGATCCCCAGGCCGGCGAGCAGGAAGATGCCCGCCACGTTCCCGTTGGGGTCGCCCGAGAGCCGCACCAGCAGCAGCGCGGCGAGCTCCACCCCCACCGAGATGCCGAAGAGCGTCAGCGCCGCCATGATCCCCTGCCGCACCGGGCTCGGGATGGGGCGCGCGGGCTGCTCCATCCCCGCCGGCCGCTCGTCCACGCCCGCATCGGTCGCGCTTGGATCGGCCGCGACGGCGAACGCGTCCGCTTCCGGCGCGGGCGTCTCTCCGGGCGCGGGCGTCTCGCCGGCGGGGCGCTCGTCGCTCACGCCACGCCTCCGTGCGTCTGCAGCAGCGGCAGGCGGCCGCGCTCGGCCCACGGGTCGGCCAGGCGCGGCTTCCAGTGCTGCTCGCGGCCGTCGCGGTAGAACAGGTTGTAGGTGTCGAAGGGGATCAGCCGCCCGTCCGGGTGCACGATGTGGATGCAGCTCTTCTTCACCGAGCGGATGTCCATGGAGTACGCGTCCATGAACTGCACCACCAGCACGCGGAAGACGTTGGCGTAGCCGAACCCGTCCGGCACCTGCACGGTGGGGAGGCAGCAGAGCAGCTCGCGGAGCGATGCCGCGCCACTCTCGGGCGAGTGGTTGGTGCTGAACGCGCGGAACAGCGCCTGCCGCAGCCCCGGGTCCTGCTCGAAGACGATGGTGTTGCTGCCGCCCTCGATCAGGATCTGCGGGTCGATCATCCCCGTCAGCGGCAGCACCCGGCCGCCCAGCTTCAAGGCGTACGCCATGGCCAGGCAGTCGGGGTGGCAGGGAACGGGGACCACGTCCTCGGCGCGGAACACGCCGGACTGCTCGTAGATGGCGCGCCGCACCTCGGTCAGCGTCAGCCGGTCCGTCGCCGGATCGAAATCCTCCAGGCGTCCCGCCGCCTGCACTGGCTGGAAGGTCACGCCGCGCACGCACGGCTGCTCCAGCGCGAAGCGGATGATCTCCCCCACCTCGTCGTCGTTCAGTCCCTTCTTCAACGTCACCACCAGCGTGGTGGAGATGCCGAACTCGTTCAGGTGCTCCAGCGCCTTGCGGCGGATGCGGCGCAGGTCGGCGCCGCGCAGCTCCATCAGCGCCTCGCGGCGGAACGAATCGAACTGCAGGTAGATCTCGAAGTTCTGCTTGTGCTCCGCCATCCGGCGCACGAACTCGCGGTCCTCGGCGATCTTCAGCCCGTTGGTGTTCACCATCAGGTGCTTGATGGGGCGGGCGCGCGCGGCCTCCAGGATCTCGAAGAAGTGCGGGTGCAGCGTGGGCTCGCCGCCGGAGATCTGCACCACGTCGGGCTGCGTCTCGCTGGCCACCAGCGCGTCCATCATCCGCTCGATCAGCTCCAGCGGGCGGAAGTCGGGGCGGTGCGGGCCGCTCTCGGCGTAGCACACCGGGCACTTCAGGTTGCACGCGTCGGTGACCTCGATCAGCGCGAGACACGAGTGCTGCTCGTGGTCGGGGCAGAGCCCGCAGTCGTACGGGCAGCCGTAGCGGATCGGCGTCTGGTTGTGGTTGGGCTGCTCGGGCGGCTTGATGAAGACCTCGCGGCTGCGCTTGTAGTACTCCACGTCGTCGGCCACCAGCACGCGCTCGCGGCCGTGCTCGGGGCAGCGCTTCTCCAGGATCACCCTGCCGTCCGCGAAGAGGATCTTTCCCTCCACCTTGCGCAGGCACCGCGAGCAGAGGGCCAGCGCCACGTCGTAGTACAGGTACGGCCTTACCTTGTCGCTCATGCGCGTCCCGCGGAGGGTTCGGGAGATGGAGACGAGGGGGATGGAGATGCGGACCGGCGCGCGAACCCCAGCAGCCGCGGGAGATGCGGGGCGTACCAGATCAATCCCCCGAGGCACGCCAGCTGGATCGGCGTCATCCCCAGCAGGGTGACGTGCGCCGGCTTGATGAAGTCGACCGCGAAGCGCCAGGCGAGGTACGCGGCCATGAACGCCTTGAACAGGTCGCCGCGCGGGTACGGCCGCCGCGCGCGCCACGCCAGCACGCCCGCCAGCGCCGCCAGGAAGGCGATCTCGTACAGCTGCGTGGGGTGCCGGGCGATGCCGTCGCCGAAATCGATCCCCCACGGCAGGCGCGTGGCCACGCCGTAGGTGTCGTCCGCCAGCCCGGTCAGGAAGCAGCCGACGCGGCCGACCCCGACGCCCACGATCAACGGAAATACGTACAGGTCTCCGGTCGGCGTGGTTTCACCGACCCACTTCTTCGCCAGCTCCACGGCGAGCAGCCCGCCCAGCAACCCGCCGACGATCGTCTTCCCCGCCATCAGCACGCGCAGGTCGGGATGCGCGAGCACGGGCGCGGGGTTCCACGCCAGCGCCAGCAGCTTGGACCCCAGCGCCGCGCCCACGGTCGCCGCCGCCAGCAGCACCAGCCGCCGCTCGGCCGGCAGCGGATCGCCGCCGCGGCGACGAAGGGTGAGATACAGGCGGAACGCGAGGAAGCACCCCAGCGCCTCCAGCACCTGGTGCGGCGGAACGGTCAGCGGCCCGAGATGGATCAGGACGGGAAAGTGCATGCGGGCGGTGTGAGTAGTGAATCACTACCACGAAGGACGTCTAAATTGCTGTGCTGACACCCGCAAAGCAATCGCTCGTTAAAGGGTACCTCCTTGGTTCCGTCGCAAAAGCAATTCAGCTGTGCAACCGTACTATCGCATAACTGTCGGGTTCTTAAGCGGCCCTTGCCATAAGCGCAAAGCGCTATTAGGTATTCGGCCATCTGGTGGCACCTGTCAGAATAACGAGCCTCCTCCCCACATGGCGAAACGAAAAAGCGCTGAAGAAAAGGACGCCGAGCGACGATTCGCCATCCGAGCCCAGCTACTGCAGAACACTTTCGCAACTATAAATCGGATTATCCGCTTCGGAACGATCATTCTCTGCATCAGGTATGTTTACCTTTCGATCGAAGCTTTGGCTGGTCGCGCGACGTTCTCACACATAATGATTGCGCTGCTAGGGAACGTTACTATAAGCCGGTGGGCGGCTTGGATCTTTGGAGCCGGAGGCGTGGTATACGGTGTGCGTCAGAACAAGCTGAGAAAAGACACGGTGGCGCGTCTGGCACCTCGAGCGAGGAAGTTGGAGGAGCAACTGGACAAACGCAGATCGTCCAGCAAGCTCACGGAACGGGGTGAAACAAACCCGGAGGATAAGCTATGAGTAGCACGGTCGCAGCGACCGCAGCAACTACTGCGCTGTCGCTATTTTTCGTGTCCGTACTCGTTTTTGTGCTCTACCGCGACTACCGGATCGATTTGTTCCGGCAGAGGATGTTTGCCCTGCGAGACGAGCTTTTCGATTTTGCGGCAATTGGGGGAATCGAGTTCGATGCCGAAGCGTATGGGATTACTCGCTCAACCTTGAACGGTTTCATCCGATTTGGTGAGCGTGTAACACTTGGATCTGCTATCGTCGCCGGGATCGCTTATCGCAAAGCGGAGCATGAGCGCTTAGCGTTCAATTTGCAGCTACGGGAGGCGATGGCTGATTTGTCCCCAGACCAACGGAAGACGATCGACTCGATTGTCGCTCGCATGGGCGCCTACGTGACAGAACAGGTTGTACTTACCTCGCCATTTCTGCTCATACTGCTCATCCCCGCGACAACAGTGCTCGTTGCGAGTGTCGCAGGGGGGCACCTAGCGGCCAAAATGCTAAGCGTTTCGCCCGTTCGCAAAATGCTCAACCCGCTGGAGTCGCTCGCACTTGAGTACGGCGCAACTGCCCGGTTCGCCTAACAGACTCTAGGCAAGCGAGCTTCTGACGTAGAGCGGGGAGCGACTTGATGTCGTTCCCCGCTCGCACATTCCACTGTTAGCTTCAACCCGTCACCGCCTTCTCCGTCGTCTCCCGCCGCAGCTGGAGCGGAGGCCCTTGGGGGCGCTGGCCTGGGGGAAGAGCGAGTGCGCGGCCTCGGCGGCGGCGCGGCGGACGTCGCAGCCGGCGCCGCTGCGGGCCAGCTTCAGCTGG
The DNA here is from genome assembly GCF_035474595.1 of Longimicrobium sp. Classification (NCBI taxonomy): domain Bacteria; kingdom Pseudomonadati; phylum Gemmatimonadota; class Longimicrobiia; order Longimicrobiales; family Longimicrobiaceae; genus Longimicrobium; species Longimicrobium sp. The sequence continues at coordinate 4,789 of NZ_DATIND010000084.1, read as the reverse complement.
ATGCGGTAGCTCCCCGGATCGAGCGACGCGGCCTGCCGCAGCCCGCCGACCGTGCTGGCGCCGTCATACACGCCCATCGCCATCAGCTGCGCGGCGCTCTTCACGGTGAAGATGCCGAAGACGGCGACGGCGAGCAGCATCCCCAACCCCCGGACCGGCACCGGCACGCGCACGTCCCACCGCCCCGGCTCGGTGGCCGAGAGCGCGCCCAGCGCCGTCCACACGAGCAGCGAGGGGAGCGCCAGGAGCAGCACCGCGTCGAAGGCGCCGACCACCACGGCGCCGGCCACCATCGCCGCCAGCGCAAGCGCGGCCAAGCCTTCGTCGGCGTCGCGCGCGGCGCGCATGCGGTGCAGCGCGGCGATGGCCAGCGCGACGAACGCCAGCACCAGCATCCCCGCGGCCAGGGGCCCGCGCTCGGCGATGAAGGCCACCCAGTCGCTGCTGGGCCAGGGGTTGCTCGTCATCCCCGGCTCGTTGTCGTTCATCGACGGGTCGCTGCGGGGCGCGTACTCGGGGTAGTGCACGGGCCAGTTGCCGGGGCCGACGCCCAGGAGCGGGTGCGCCGCCGCCATCCGCAGCGTGTTCTTCCATTGCAGCAGCCGCCCGCGCCCGCTTCCCTCCCTGGCGTTCACCAGCCCGTGCGCGGTCTCGGCGTACGGGTTGTCGCTGGCCCAGTGCAGCGTATTGGGAAGGGTGACGACGGCCACCGCGCCGCCCGCCGCGCAGAGCAGGAGCAGCATCAGCCGCGACCAGTGGCGCAGGCTGCGGCGCGCGTGCGGCACCAGCAGCCAGCCGACCAGGAACACGGCGAGCACCGCGGCCACGCCCAGCCACGCCGCGCGCGAGCGGGTGAGCACCAGCGCGCCGCTCACCATCGCCACGCCCAGCGCGCCCAGGATGGTGCCCAGCAGGCGGTAGGCGCGCAGCGCGCAGAGGAAGAGGACGGGGAGCCCGAAGGCGCAGAGGTGCGCCACGAAGTTGCGGTTCCCCAGTGTGCCGCCGGGCGCGCGGTTGATGGAGAAGAAGTCGGTCCGCACGCCGTACGTCTGCGCCAGCGACATCCCCGCCCCGAGGACGACGGCCGCGGCGATGGCCACCAGCAGCGGGCGAGACAGCCCGGCGCGGGCCACCGAGCGCGCGGCCCAGAACATGGCCACCCCGCTGGCGCTCACGGCCAGCGCGCGCACGCCGTTCCACGGGTTCTGCGCCAGCGCGGCCGAGGCGGCGCTCAGCACCAGGAAGCCGATCAGCAGCAGGTCCACGCGGCCCGGCTGCGCGCGCCGCGCGGCGCCCAGGCAGAGCACCGCCACCAGCAGCGCCGCCAGGTTCAGCGTGAGCTCCTTGGGGATGAAGAAGCGGTCCAGCTCGAAGCTCTTGTACGTGGCCGCCGCCAGAACGACGAGGACGCAGGCGGCCTGCATCACCCGCAGCGCCAGCCGTTGCGCGGGCGATGCGTCGGCGGGGCGCCCCTGCTCGTCGGAGGGAACCATGCGGCCGAACGGCTTGCGGGCTGATGCGGAGGTGGACATTCGCGCGTGGGCCGGGGAATCTGGCGGTGGATCAGGGGAGCGTAGCGCGGCGCCGGGCGTCTGTCCAGCCCGGTCCTGACGCTCGCGGCGCCCAAGGAGATGATACGGGGCGTCCGCGCAACCGGTGTCATCCCTCTGGTACCGAATCCGGGAATTTAGTTCGTGCATCCTCGACGTATTACACCGACGTCATCCTGAGGCCGGCCACACCGTAACCAGCGTCTACACGAGAGGTTGCAGGCCGAAGGATCTATCGTCGCCGCAGCACGTGATTCGGCGAGATGCACTGATTCTTCCGCCGGATCTGGTATAATCCGAATTCGGGGACCGATCAAGCGCACGTGCGACCTCGCCTATGGATCCTTCGGCCTGCAACCGCTCGTCCGGGGGCAACGACGGTGTGTCCGGCCTCAGGATGACGTTTCTCTGTGCGTTTTTGATGCACGGATGATTGCCACGTGTTGTCGACGGAATCCCATCTCGCGCACCGCTGCATCGTCGATCTCACGCGGAGACGCGGAGACGCGGGGGATTCGTCACGGCACGGAGCTCTTCGCGTGAGCGAGGAGCTGGCTGCAGGTGGTGGGGCGCTCGTCGGTGGGCTCCTCGGTGAGGATCTCCAGGCGGTCCTTCAGCGCGTCGGTGATGACGACCAGGTCGGGGTCCATGGCCTCGTCGTCGTCTTCCTTCTCCTCGTCGTGGCCGGCGTCGCGCACCCAGACCACGTCCACGCCGGGGTAGCGCGCGGCCCAGCGGCACCCCTCCTCGGGGCCCATCACGAAGAAGGCGCCCAGCAGCGCGTCCGCCAGCATCCCGCTGGGTGCCAGGACGGAGACGGAGACCACGCCGCGCGCGGGCACTCCCCGGCGCGGGTCCAGCACGCGCGACCAGCGCTCGCCGCCGGCCTCGAACATCTGCCCGTAATCGCCCATCGTCGCGACCGCGCCGCTGTCGATGTGCACCGCGGCGAAGACCTCGCCGGGGCCGCGCGGGTCGGTGAGGCCCATCGTCCATCCGGGCGTCACCGGCGTCGGGCCGAGGACGCGGAAGGTGCCGCCCACGTCCAGCACCGCGCTCCCGATCCCCGCCGCGCGCAGCGCCGCGACGCCGCGGTCCACCGCGAAGCCGCGCGCCATCTCCCCGAAGTCCAGCCGCATTCCGCGCTGCGGAAGGGAGACGCGGCGCGCGACGCGGTCGAAGCGCACCATCCGCCATCCCACCCGCGCGGCCAGCGAGTCGCGCACTTGCTGCGGGGGGACGGCGCCCGCACGCCACGCGCCGGCCAGCGGCGCCGCCGTCACGTCCACCGCGCCGCCCGACGCCGCGGCGATCGCGAGCGCCGAGTCCAGCACCTCCGCCGTCCACGGCGACAGCGTGGTGGCGCTGTCCGTCCCCGCGCGGCGGTTGGCGGCGGCCACCTCGCCCGGGGCGCTCTCGGGGGACATCAGCGAGTCCACGCGGAGGACGGCGGCGCGCGCGGCTTCCATCGCCGCGCGGGCGCGGGCGCTGTCGGCGTCCCACACGCTGATCTCCAGCATCGCCCCCATCGCGGGCCAGGCCCGCACTATCGGCGGCGGAATGGTGTCGCTGGAGACGTAGCGCGGATACTCGATCGCCGCGGGGACCGGCGCCATCCGCGGCTGCCGGCATCCGGCGACCGCCAGCATCGCCATGCAGGAGAAGAAGATGAGCATCCGCGCGGGTCGAGGCGCGGAGGCGGCGCGGCGCGCGGGGCGGTCGGCATCTCCATCCGCCGAACGATTGGGAAGCTGGGAAAGCATGTGAGCGTCCGGCGGTGCGAAGATGCAGGGTCGGCGGCGTGGGACGGATGCCGGGCGCAGCGCAACCTTGGGGCCGCGTGGGGGCGATGGAGACGAATCCGAGTCGATCGAATCGCCCGTCCGCACTGTTACCGCCGGGAGTTGCAGCAGCGGGAAAGTGCGCGTCCACGGCGCGAAGATATTCCGTAACGGACGGCGGGGGATTATCTTCGCAGCCAATCCCCCGGACAGCACCTCCCCGGACCCAACGCACACCCCCCCTGAACATCAGGAGGAGTCCATGAATCGCAGCGCGCTCGCCCTGCTGGGGCTGCTCGCGCTTCCGCTGGCCGCGTCCGCCCAGGACCGGCCGCTCCTGGCCAACGAGCCGCCGCCCGAGCGGCTTCCCGAGTCGCGCATCTCCGTCATGCCGTACATCGGCGCGCGCGTGCCGTACACCACCGGCGACGTGGTGCTGTTCACCCAGGGCGGCGACCAGTTCCGCATCGCCACGCAGCGCGGCGGCGGGCCCATGCTGGGGGTGGACGTGATGGCGCGGGTGCGCGGGCCCATCAACGTGGTGGGCGGCGTGGCCTACTCGGGAAAGCGCGAGGACGTGCTGCGCTTCCAGGACCTGCAGGCCGACAGCTCGGTGGACGTGACCACCGACGGGCCGCGGTACTGGATGGCCAAGGCGGGCGTGGTGTTCCGCCTGGCCGACCCGGAGCCGGACAACCGCCACTTCCACCCGTCGGCGTTCATCACGGTGGCGCCGGCGCTGGTGTGGGTGGACTACGACGACGTGAGCGGCTTTCCCGACGCCGCCAACAAGTCGACCACCAACTTCGCGCTGAACCTGGGCGCCGACGCGTCGGCGCGCATCGGGCGCACGTCGCGCTGGGCGTTCACCATCGGGCTGCAGGACTTCCTGACCTTCTGGAACACCGATTCGATGACCGCCCGCGACGTGACCATCGGCGAGGCGCTGACGGGCGAGCCGGTGGTCATCGACTACGACTACAATACCTCCAACATCTTCACCCTGCGCTTCGGCGTCTCGTACCGCATCCGCTGACGCGCCGGGATCGAGGTAGATGGAAAGAAGCAGGGCGCCGCGATGGTGCGGCGCCCTGCTTCGTTTGCATTCGACCCGAACGAGGGACGTCATCCTGAGGCCGGCCACGGAGGAGCCGATCCACACACCGAAGACGGCAGGCCGAAGGATCTACAGGCGAGGTCGCACGTGCGCTGGGATCGACCCTGAACGGCTCCGCGGCGTATCTTTCGGCTGACGTGCTGGACGGGCTATGGATCCTTCGGCCTGCACGTTCCTGTGCACAGGTAGATTCCGGTGGAGCCGGCCTGAATAGAAAGTGCGCGGGCGCAGCCGGTCACCGGCGACTGAAGTCGCAGCAACAACTACGGGAAGCCTCGCAAACTGCGCGAGGCTGATTCCGCTCACTCCGCGGCCCCGGTGCTCACGACCGATCTCCTTTC